>JAQBOY010000169.1 GCA_028287805.1 Mucilaginibacter sp. | reverse complement strand
GGTAGTTAATTGAATTTGACCAATAGCCCCAGGAATGACTCCCCGGCCTGGCAATAAAATCATGCGGAATATTTCTTTCCAATAATTTCTCATGCAAACTTTGATTTACTTTGAAAAAGAAATCTTCGGTTCCGCAATCAAAAATCAGGCTTAATGAATTGGGCGTTAATAAATACAACATATTAGCAACTGTATTCTTTTCCCAGTTATCCGGGCTTTCCGCATAGGTTCCTAAACGTTTTGAAATTTCCCAGTTGTTTGGAAAGGGCCTGAAATCTACACCACCGCTCATGCTACCTGCTGCTCCGTAAATATCCTGGTGTTTAAATGCCAAATAAAAAGCGCCATGCCCGCCCATGCTTAACCCTGAAATAGCTCTGCCCGTACGGTTCTTTATAGTTTTATAATTTTTGTCAATAAATTGCACTAATTCTTTTGATGTATAGGTTTCATATTTCCATGCGGGGTCAACAGGGCTGTCAAAATACCAGCTGGAAACATTGCCATCTGCACAAACTATAATTTCATGATACAGATCACTGCATGCTTTAATTTGCGGAGCATTCTTTATCCAGTCGGAATACCTGCCGCCATGACCATGCAATAAATATACTACAGGGAATACTGTTCCCTGTTGGTAATTATCAGGTGTAATAACTACGGCCTTAATTTTTTTTTGCATGCTTGGGCTAAAAGTTTCAACGGTATCAACTTTAGCCGCTTTTATTTTATTAGTAAAGATCAATAATAACAGTAGCGTTATTACAGACAGTTTTTTTTTCATAAGTGCAAATTTATTAGTTAACCGGTTTTAAGGTTACATTACGCAAGTTAATATAATTCCAATTTGGCGCATCGGGGTTTATGGAAACGGTATTTACACCGGTTTTATTTATTTTAATCTCTCCGAGACTTACTTTTTCATATGTGTTGTTTTTGCCGGTATTTTTAATTGTAGCTTTCAGGGTTTCACTGCCGATATTTACATTGATGGTATTTCCATCCTGTACAGCAGCTGCCCATACTTCAATATTATAGGTGCCGGGTTTGTCAACTTTAATTTGCCACGACGCGGAAGAAGTTGGATCTGTCCAATGACCGATATTGAGATCTCTGCCACCCTCTACTTGTATAGGTTTACCGCCTGCAACTGTATGCAGGTCTGCTGTAGAAGCCTTTAATACAAACGATCCGTCAGCGTCTGCAGATTGTACATAAGGATCTACTTTAGGCATCCCGTGTATTAACAGTTTAATAACAGTTGCATTTTCATCTAAAGCTGCAGCCGGAACAGCTATCGATAAGCCATCGTTGTTTTTTTTGGTCTTTAATGTATTTCCATTTGCCAGTAATTTGGCTGAAATAGCATCATTATTTAATCCCGGTACTACTAATTCTCCATTAGCCGGCCAATCAAAAACATGCAGGTAAAGGATAGTGTTGCCGTTTGCCAATTGTTTAACAGTACACCTGCCCCAGGGTAATATTTTAAAAGGACTGGCGGAGGTTTCGTAAATAGATTCGCTATTTATCTTCATCCAATTGCCAATATCACTCAAAATATTTACAATGGGCTCAGGAAATTTACCTGAAGATTCAGGGCCTACATTGAGCAGGTAGTCACCTCCTTTTGAGGATATATCTATCAAATTCCTTATCAGCGTTTTACTTGTTTTCCAATTATGATCATTTACCTTATAACCCCAGGTGTTGTTCATGGTCATACAAGCTTCCCAATAACGACCGGAGATTCCCGTTGCCGGGATATATTGCTCAGGTGTTTCCAGGTCGCCCTGTACGCCTCCGCCAAGCCTGTTGTTGGTTATTAAATCAGGATGATCTTTAAGTAATGGCAAAAATCTGGCTGCACGTTCAGGTGTCATATCAGTAGGTACATCCCACCAAAGTTCTGCAACATCGCCGTAGTTGTTCAATATTTCGCGTACTTGTGGTATAGCTACCTTGTCAATATATTCATCAAAGCTACCATCCTGCGCTTTATCCCAATGGCCACCGGCGGCTGCACCACCCGGATTGTTCCAATCATTGGCTTGCGAATAATAAAAACCCAGTTTCATATGGTATTTACGGCATGCATCCGCCAGCATTTTTATCACATCTTTTCCGTAAGGAGTGGCCTTTACAATATTCCAATCGCTGGCTTTTGAATCAAACATCGCAAAGCCGTCATGATGCTTGGTAGTTATAACAATGTATTTCATGCCGGCAGCTTTTGCCATCAATACCCATTTTTCAGGATCATAATTTACCGGGTTAAAGCTTTTAGCATAAGCGCGATAGACATCAACCGGTATTTTCTGATCATGCATTATCCATTCACCCAAACCTTTTGATTCTTTACCGTCATATACACCGGCCGGAACGCTGTATACACCCCAATGAATAAACATTCCAAACCTGGCCTTACTCCACCAATCCATTTTTGAGGTAATAACTGCCGTATGTTTAGCGGTTTTATGTTTTGGCACAGGTACTTTTGCAAATAAATTAGTTGTGCACAAAATAAAGGCCGCCCATGGCATTACAGCTTTACCGAAATCGATTTTTATTTTCATGATTTTGGTTAATTAGTTATAAATTAAGCAACTAAACTTTAGGTTCCCAACCGGGCTCATAAGTACGGCCCCATAATTTTTGCGCTTCGGGGTCATGCAGGATATGGCCATTCTTGGGGTCAAGATGCACGTCGCGCCCCACCCGCCAGGCGATATTGCCTAACTGCATGGCTACAATACTCTTGTACCCCAGTTCCACATCGCAATTTGGGCGACGGTTATTACGGATAGCATCCAGGAAATCGGCCACATGCAAACTATCCATCCCTAAACTCGGGCTGGCGGTATTTCTGCCCTGTACGGCCTCCTGCTGCAGGGTTGATTTAACCTCTTTTACCAGCTT
>JAQBOY010000143.1 GCA_028287805.1 Mucilaginibacter sp. | reverse complement strand
TACTCTTAAAAACTATAAGTCTGCAGCATTGTTAATATCATATGGAATACAATGTATATCTGCTGGCGACTGATCCAAGTAATTCTTGCAGGGATGTGATTCATTCAAGGGATACAAGTTTAAAAATCAAAGTTTTTTGCCTGGATAAAGAAAGATTTAGTCCGAATGCAAATGAAATACAGTTATTTGGCTATGCTAATAATAAATTGTACGCCTTTGAGACCATTGATATTAAACCAGAGGATGCTTTGGATGTGGTAGGAGCCATACAATGGTATGCCGAGTATATTGATTTCCCGGAAATGGAAATATTGCCTGAAGACCCCAGACCCGGGCAAAATATAGCTATGTAATTACGGCATTTTTTAGCGATAACCCCGGTATATTTCAGCGTATTTATCAGGCCGACTAAACCTATGCTTTATAAAATAGTCCCTGCTTGTTTATTTATATGCTTATAAAGCAATTTTACTGGTAACTTTTAACTAAATTTATCGTAAACAATCAAATTAACCCTTTGTTTTACGATGAAACCAACTGTTATTAGCGAAAACGTTTTGCTTTTATCTGATTTTGAATTTATTTGTTATACGTTAAGCAATGGTTTGCAGGTATTTTCACATACACGGATTTTAAATATTATGATGATTGATTATACTAATCAGAATCTTCATAAACATCTTTCTGTACTTGCTCCATATTTGCCTTTTCTTTTTATTGAAAGAAAAATAAGGTTAAGCGTTGTATTTATTAATAGCAGTGGTTATACTATGCGTGGTATTGCTTATGATGATTTTAAGGCTTTATGCAATGCGGTTGCAAAGGCAAACCAACAAGGCAAGCTCACTTCTAAATTTTTCTTAATGGCCATGATAAGCCAGCAATTTTTATTACAGGATGTTGAACACGGTCATCAGGTTAAATAAATGTTAACTGGCTGTAACCTTGTTAATTCATGCACGTATAAACTATAAATATTTAACGTTATCACAAGTGAAAGATTTTGAAAATACGGCCGTCGTAATGGTATCAGGAACCTCATTTTGCCCGTCTGAAAGTATATATATGCCTATTCATCATGTTACCTGCATACATAAAATATTCCCTACGCTTTATCAGCATAAACCAGACACGATCATTATTGATTATGAATTTTTAGATACAGAAGCAGAAAATATAATAAGGCGGATACGGACAAACCCTTATTATAAAAAGCTCAAAATATGCTGCTTAAAAACCTCCATTAATAATAAGGCAGACTCTTTGTTAAAGGCTATAGGAGTTGATTTTTTAATTTATAAAAATGATTTTATGCATGTAAGAGGCGTTGAACAAACTGTACATGATTCTGTTTTAAGCTAACTTATTATTCAGGAAACAAGGACAATACTTTGAGCGAATTTTACCATTCACTTTTAGGTATCTTTAAACTTATAGTCTTTATAAATCAATAACTTAAATTTTATTTTGAATTATTTTTTGAGGAGTTGCCGCAGAATTCTATATTTGCAATCCCAAAACGACGGGAGTTTAGCTCAGCTGGTTCAGAGCATCTGCCTTACAAGCAGAGGGTCACTGGTTCGAAACCAGTAACTCCCACATTAAAACAAAGCCTTCAGATTAATTTCTGAGGGCTTTTTTTATTGAGCGTGGACGCTCAAATTTGTTTGCGGTCAAGTGAAAGACGCTTAACCGGGCATGGCAAATTGACGACCGGAAGTGCTGGCGATGCACAACATATCGCTTTCATAACGCTTATCATCTTTTTGTTCCGCCGACGAATAAAGCCGCGCATAGAATATATTTTCAACTTTAGTATCTTTAACAAAGCAAACTACAGTTCAACAACGCATATTCGCAAATAACAGATAAATGGCGACAGACACATTTAAAATAACCATCCATATCGTTTCAAGTCTGGATGGCTATATTGCCAAAAAAGACAACAGCGTTTCGTGGTTTGAGACAGCCGACAACTACGAGAAAGGAGTGAATGTTACGAAGCAAGATGCGGATGAATTTCTTAAAACGATAGACTGCTATGTTATGGGTTCCCGGACATATGAACACGCCTTGGAACTTTCAAAATCTTATGGGTGGGTTTACGGAGACGTGCCGACTATTGTATTAACGCACAGAAAGCTGCCGATTGAAAGACAGAACATTGAAACCTATTCGGTCGACCTGGACAAATTGGTGAATGAACGACTAAAACCAAACTACAAGAATGTTTGGCTTGTAGGCGGTGCTAAACTTGCTAAAGATTTCATTCGTTTAAACTTAGCGGACGAAATAAGACAGTCAATTCTGCCTGTTATTTTGGGTGACGGAACACCGTTTTTTGATCAAATAGGGCAAGAACAAGCATTACACCTAAAAGGCGTGACAGCCTACAAAAGCGGAATGGTGGAACTATGTTACGAAATAAAAAAATAATAGAATGTTTAGCTTATGGTCGGCGTTTTTACCGCACCATTCGGGTATAACACCTCTCGGTTGGGTGTAGCAATCCGTAGGTGTACTAATAAGATTTACAACAGGCACATAGTACAAGTGGTGCGGGAAAACACTGACCACAAGCTGAACCCACTTAAATATTCATTTTCCTGCCCTTATTTATGACATTTATGGTAAACAAGCCTCACCCGTGCGTCATTGCGAGGTACGAAGCAATCCTTAATGCGGACATTAAACAACCTGTTAACTACTGATAGCTTCTGCATTTAAATAATTATTGGGTTGATTTGCAGGTGTAGAGATTGCTTCGTTCCTCGCAATGACGTACTAATTATTAAGTTTATGGCTGGTGTTTCACCGCACCATCCGGTATAACATGTCTCGGTAGAGTGTACCAATTCGTCAGATTGTATTAAGAAAATTTACAACAAGCACTTGGTACAAGTGGTGCTGATAACACCGACCAAAAGCTGAAAAATTTCAACTCTTATAATAACCCTCTTTCCGCCGAAGGCGAAGAGAGGGTCGACAAGCGGCTTAGCGGTGTCGGGGTGAGTAAAACGACGCGTGTAGTGTGCTATTCAGCTTATAGTCGGGGTTTTCACCGCACCATTCGGGATAACATCTCTCGATTAGGTGTAGCAATCCGTAAGGTGTACTAATAAGATTTACAACAGGCACGTAGTACAAGTGGTGCGGTGAAAACCCCGACCACAAGCCGAATAAGATTTACAACTGGCATGTAGTAAAGGGAGAAGTGATGCTGAGATTTTACCCAACCTGGTGTGAGTATGCAAAGGCGATGAGATTGCTTCGCGCTCAGGCAGCACACTTTCCGCTCGCAATGACAATATGGATTATTATACTTAATCTAAATCCTCTCCGTTGGAGAGGATTTAGATGGTTTTATCCTTTCTTTACCCAACCGTCCTTCAGTGTTACCGTACGGTTAAATACCAGCTTATCGGGTGTGGAATGTTTATCAAGCGTAAAATACCCTTTGCGAATAAACTGGTAGCCTTTACCTGGTAATGCATTAACCATATCCGGTTCTATATATGCATTTGGTAAAATTTGTAAGCTGTCCGGGTTAAGATAATCTTTAAAGTCGCCTTCCTCGCTGGATGGGTCTTCCACTTTGAACAGGCGGTCATACAAACGCACCTCAGCAGTTTTAGCATGCTGAACGCTAACCCAATGGATAGTGCCTTTTACATGAATACCGCTGGTATCATCACCTGATTTTGATTCGGGGATGTAGGTGCAATATATCTCAGATACCTTGCCGTCGGCATCCTTTTTAAAACCCTCGCATTTAACAATATAAGCGCTTTTAAGGCGCACCATCAATCCCACGCCCAAACGGAAAAACTTTTTAGGCGGCTCTTCCATAAAATCTTCACGTTCTATCCACAGCTCCTTACTAAACGGAATATCCCTGCCCCCTTCGCCGCCTTCTACCTCGGGGTTATTTTCGCCGTGCATGGTTTCTGTTTGCCCTTCCGAATAATTGGTAATAATAAGCTTGATAGGGTCTAATACAGCCATCCGCCGCCATGCGGTTTTATTCAGGTCCTCGCGAATGCAAAACTCCAGCAGGCCAACGTCAATCATATTCTCGCGTTTAGCTACGCCTATCCGCTCGCAAAACTCACGTATAGATGCCGCGGTATACCCCCTTCTGCGCAATCCGCTGATGGTTGACATACGCGGATCATCCCACCCTTCTACATGATTCTCGTTTACCAGTTGCATCAGCTTTCGCTTGCTCATTACGGTATAGGTCATGTTTAAGCGGGCAAATTCATATTGTTTGGATGGAAATATCTCCAGTTGCTCAATAAACCAATCATATAAAGCCCGGTGCGGTACAAACTCCAGTGTACAAATGGAATGGGTAATTTGCTCAATGGCATCTGATTGTCCATGGGCAAAATCATACATAGGGTAAATGCACCATTTATCGCCGGTACGGTGATGGTGAGCATGTTTAATACGGTACATCAATGGATCGCGCAGGTGCATATTAGGCGCCGCCAGGTCTATTTTGGCCCGCAGCACTTTAGCGCCGTCGGGATATTTACCATCTTTCATTTCTGCAAAAAGCTGCAGGTTTTCTTCTATGCTACGGCTACGGTATTGGTTAGGTGTGCCCGGCTCAGTCGGCGTACCTTTTTGAGCGGCAATTTCTTCGGCGCTACTGTCATCCACATAAGCCAAACCCTTACCGATCAGCTTTACAGCGAAATCATATAGCTGGTCGAAATAATCAGAAGCGTACAGCTCTTCGGCCCACTCAAATCCCAGCCATTTTACGTCTTCTTTAATGCTGTCTACGTATTCGGTTTCCTCTTTTGTAGGATTGGTATCATCAAAACGCAGGTTGGTTTTGCCATTGTATTTTTGCGCCAGGCCAAAGTTAAGGCAAATGGCTTTGGCATGGCCTATATGCAGGTAACCATTCGGCTCGGGTGGAAAACGGGTAAGCACCCGCCCCCCGTGCTTTCCGGCACGTATATCTTCTTCAACTATCTCTTCAATAAAATTCAGTGATCTTTCTTCGCTCATAATGTTTTAGCAATGAGCAAAAGTAATAAATTCGTGTGGGTTAGACTAACGCTTTTTACTGCCTTCGGGGTATTCAGACATTCGATTCCCCGCTCAGTTTCCAGTTATTTATAAAAAAGGATATATAAGCTTAATTTAAAAAAGATTGACAACCAGACCTGGGCATATTTTATTTATCCTTAAATTTTTCAATCAGCTTCATGATCTCATCCGCTTCTTTTAAATCAATTTTTTCTTTTTTCACAAAATAAGAAAACATGTGCTTAACCGAATTATCAAAATATCCATTCATTAATTTATCGGTCGCAAAGCTTTGGTATTGCTCTTTACTGATAATAGGGTAATATTCATGGCTTTTACCATGCGCAATATGACCAACAAATCCTTTAGTTTCTAATATTCTGATAATGGTTGACACGGTATTGTAAGCAGGCTTTGGTTCTGGCAGTGGAACCATAACATCTTTTACGAACCCTTTTTTCAATTGCCATAATACCTGCATTAATTGTTCTTCGGCTCGTGTTAATTCTTTAATTTCCATTTTATTTTAATAGGGTGCAATAAATATACACAATTAATGGTCAGGGCCAATTGGTCGGGGCCACTTGAATACACTAAGTTAGTACATATAAGTGATACAATTAGTGAATTATTATGTGGGGACGGGTTGATATCTACTGTTTTTTTGTGGTAATTGAAACAACACCGTTGACTCCCCTGTCGCCATATAAAGCTTTAGCAGATTTATCTTTTATTACATTAATACTTTTAATATCGTCAGCTTTTATTTTCTTCATTGTATTGATGTCTGCTTCTACGCCATCAACAACATATATCGGAACAACCGGATTCTTAATAGTTACTGAATTTACATTATCGGCTAACGCAAAATTTACCGGTACAGTATACTGAACACGTACTGTTTTGCCATTTTGTATTCCCGGGTTCCATTTTGGTGATAACCCTATAGCTTTTACAGCTTCTTCT
Source organism: Mucilaginibacter sp. (assembly GCA_028287805.1). GTDB lineage: Bacteria > Bacteroidota > Bacteroidia > Sphingobacteriales > Sphingobacteriaceae > Mucilaginibacter. The sequence continues at coordinate 518 of JAQBOY010000143.1, read as the reverse complement.
TCTGAACCAGAACCCGGACCTCTGATTGCTTTAATATCGGAAAGCGACCCATCTTCTTCCACTACAAACTGAACATATACCTTACCTTGCACCTTTTTTTCACGCATTTCGGCAGGATATTTTATGGTTTTACTTAAAAAGTTATAAAACTCTTGTATGCCGCCCGGAAATGCGGGTTCTGTTTCAACTGATTCGTAAACATTGTTATCCGGATGGACAATTGCAGACGCTGTTGGTTTAATTGCACCAAGTGTAAAATTTATAGGAACGGTATATTGCACCCTAACTGCTTTACCATGTTGCGTACCTGGTATCCATTTAGGTGATGATTTTACTGCCCGCGCTGCTGCTTCGTTTAAACCATGGCCGGGGCCTCTCACTACTTTTACGCCGGAAAGTGACCCATCTTTTTCAACTATAAACTGAACATATACTCTTCCCTGGATATTATTAGCACGTGCATCTGCAGGGTATCTGACAGTTTTAGCCAAAAACTTATAAAAAGCTTTTAACCCTCC
>JAQBOY010000103.1 GCA_028287805.1 Mucilaginibacter sp. | reverse complement strand
CCTTAAATCTTTAAATATCAATGGGGAAAATATGGATATTTCACCCCAGGAAAATGAAAGCTATTATTGCTTATTTGAAATGCAAACAGAACCTATCAATATTACCTATTGATCTGTTCAATACCTTAAATATATTATTTAACAATACTTTTTTTCCTGCCTGATAAAACAATTAAACCAGGAAAAAAGCAGTGCAACGCTTATAGCGAAGAAGATCCTTCTCCGCCGGCTGGCGGATCAAGGATGACGAAAGAGGTCGAAGTTGGTTGTCATGCTGATCCGTCAAAAGGCGGAGAAGAATCTTCTCCAGGAAAAAAGTGTACGTGATATTTATAGCTATCACGAAGATTAAATTCATACCCATGTTTCAAAACAAACATACACGACTATTGGAAAAACCCACATGCATAATTCACAACTTTTACAGTAAAAGTTTAAACCCTTGATGGTGTTACTCGTCAAAAATAGAGATAGATAAAATTCCTCCTATTATGAAAAAGATCATCAGAATTTTAATGTTGCTAACCGTAACATCGTTATTTACCATTGCAAACGGTAACGCGCAAATTATTGTCAGGGTTCGTCCCCGTCGTCCCGGCCCGGTAATAGTCAGAACTCCTCCTCCTTCACCGCGCCATGTTTGGGTTGAAGAAGAATGGGTATCTAATGGCAGAGCTTATGCTTATCGCCCCGGCCATTGGGTATTATCGCCACACCCCGGAGCCGCATGGGTTCCAGGACATTGGGCTAATCGCCGCGGGGGTTCAATTTGGATATCCGGCCATTGGAGATAAGATAAATCGTAATGTTTAGCGGCTTCGTTATGCTGTTAGTTGAATAGCATAACGAAGCTTTTTTTATGCAGAATCCAATAATAATGCAATTTCATTTTTGCAGCCTTTTAACAACGCTATTTTGTTGCTATCTTAGTAGCTGTGGATAATTTCATTGTTTCGGCACGCAAATACCGCCCGGTTATTTTTGAAACCGTTGTTGGTCAGCAACATATAACCAACACGTTAAAAAACGCTATTAAAAACAATCAGCTGGCGCAGGCCTTTTTGTTCTGCGGTCCGCGTGGCGTGGGTAAAACTACGTGTGCCCGTATCCTGGCAAAAACAATAAACTGTACTGATTTGCAACCCAACGGCGAAGCTTGTGGAGTTTGTGATTCCTGCAAATCCTTTCAAAATGGTAATTCCTTTAATATACATGAACTGGATGCCGCTTCAAATAACTCGGTTGACGATATCCGTAGTTTAATTGAACAGGTGCGTATACCGCCGCAAGGTGCAAGGTACAAGGTGTATATTATTGATGAGGTGCACATGCTCTCGCAGGCTGCTTTTAACGCGTTTTTAAAAACCTTGGAAGAACCGCCCCATTATGCCATTTTCATATTAGCTACTACCGAAAAGCATAAAATACTGCCTACCATACTATCGCGTTGCCAGATTTTTGACTTTAACCGTATTCGTGTTGATGATATGGCCACTCACCTGGCATCTATAGCAGAAAAAGAAAGCATCAGCTATGAAACGGATGGTTTACACATCATTGCTCAAAAAGCTGATGGTGGTTTACGTGATGCCTTATCAATGTTTGACCAGATCGTTAGTTTTTCTGATGGGAAAGTTACCTACAGATCGGTTATTGATAACCTCAACATACTCGACTACGATTATTATTTTAATATAACCGACTGCCTGTTAAAAGAGGACACGGCAAAAACATTATTGTTTTTTGATGAAATATTAACCAAAGGATTTGACGGTGCGCATTTTATATCCGGTTTGTCTGAGCATTTCCGCAATTTGCTGGTAGGTAAAGACACGTCGACTTTAAAGCTTTTGGAAGTAAGCGAAGGTATAAAAACAAAATATTTGCAGCAATCACAGGCTTCAAGCGTATCTTTTTTACTTTCGGCTATGAACATCGCCAATCAATGCGATCTGAATTATAAGCTGAGTAAAAACCAGCGGCTGCAGGTAGAGCTTGCGTTACTTAAAATGTGTAACCTGTTAGCCGTCTTTAACCTGGCCACTACGCCACTTACAGTAATGTCCGACGACGGGCAATTAAAAAAAAAACCTGATACCCCAGCAGTAGCCCCTATAAAAGAAGGTAAAATAACTGATGAGGTGTCTATTGTAGCTGACACCCAGGCTCCTTATGTTACCACCCAAACACAGCCCGTTAACCCGCCTGATGAACCGGAAAAGAAAGCAATAGCTGCTACTATTGTTGCTGAGAAACCCAAAGTGTTTATACCCAATTCAAACGCTTCAACATCTGTAAAAATACCTTCATTAAAGGATATTAATAAAATATCAGATGCCGCGCCTGTTGAGGATGACCCTTATATTAAGGGCTCTGCTAAAGAAGATTTTACGTTTGATGATTTCCTGAAACTATGGAATACTCATGCTGCAACAATAAAGGCGGAAGGAAAAATGAGCCTGTTTACCATTTTTATTTCAGAGGTACCCAAAATGCTTAGTCCCAATATCTTTGAAATAGTTGTTGAAAATAAAGTACAGGAAAACCTTTTTAAAAATGAAAAACCTGCGTTGCTAAATTATCTGCGCAGCAGTTTGAAAAATTTTACTATTGATGTTAATCCACGTGTTGAAGAGCAGGTTGTTGTAAAACGGCCCTATACCAGCCAGGAAAAATTTCAATATATGGCCGCTAAAAATCCCGAACTTATAGAATTAAGAAAGCGGTTTAATCTGGATTTTGATTAAGGCCTTACTCTGCCCTCTTCTTTAGAGAGGGCAGGTAAAGCTTACTTTTTATCATTTTTAGGATAGCCTTCTTCATCTAAATCATCGCGGTCATCTTCAGGCGTGCGTGATAAAACCTCATCAATAGGGTCAGTGTCAACAATTTTGCCATCATCAATATGCATTCCTAAAAGGTCAACATCAGTTTCTAATGATTCATTGGGTATATACTCATCCACGGCATCAAAAGGGTTAGCTTCATCATACGTTGAGTCCATATCATTCCCATTTTTTGCAGAAGTATTATATGGATCCGGGTGGTCATAATCCGGGTCATCGCTTTTTACATCATATTCAAAGCTATTATCATCTGCATTAAACTTCAATTGCTGTTTATCAATTGTTTCGCCTAATTCGTCTTTAAGGGTTCTGTCCCTATCTTCACCTTCGTTGTTAAAAACAGGATTTAAATCATCAATTACCATAGCTGTATAATTTTAAACAATATATATACATTAAAAACCCTGCCAAATTATATGGCTGTAATAATATTTATAAGCTTTAAATAAAATTGATAAGAAACAATACAGTAAGATTATTATTGTAGCCACTTTTGCAGCTACTAATTAAATTAATAAAAAATCTGTTTCCTGTAGGAGGTAATTGCACTGCCTATGGCAAATTTTATACCAAGGGTAAACTGTGAATAACCATCATTTTTATTGCCTACAGTATAACCATCCAAACCATCGCCTAATATAAAATTATACTGATAGCCTATATCAATTTTAAAATTGGATTCATTATATTCATTGAACACTTTAAACTCATACCCTATTCGTGCCGGAATTAAAATTTCGTTACTATTATTCATTCCCGGCGTGTAAAATCCGGGCAATAAAATGGAGTTTCTATTCACCTTAGTAAGATGATTAACCACGAAGCCAATTCCTGTAGACAAGTAAAGGTTTTTAAAAGCATTGGCAATATGACTTTGGGAATAGTCAATAATTTCACCGGCTTGAACCTGTCCTCTTAACATTACCGAAGTAAAATTATTAACAAACTGCCTGCCCGAAACCGTAGTTAATGAATTACCACCTTTTAATTGACCAGTCTGTATTTCAAAAACATAATTAACAAAAGGTGTTGCATTATAATTGAAGTTAAAATGAGCTGACGGGGTATTGGTAAAAGTTTCAGCATCACCATAAACCCGGTTAATTCCTGCAGCAATACCAACATCATATTGCGAAAAATTATAGCCTATTTGAGCTTTTGCCCCAATTGTTATAACACATATACTTACTATCAGAAAGGATATTTTTAGAAGGTAATTCATGATATTAAATTAGTGCGCAAACATTAAAGTTGTGTTAGTAGTATAGATTACCCCCGAAACATCATTAGCTGTAACAGCATTAAATAATATCAAACTATCCCTGGTTAGTTTATTAACGATATAAGCTGCACCTGTATGTTTGCCTGGTCCACTGCCTATGTTAAGTGTTTGACCGTTGTCGGTAGTTAGAAATGTATAATAGGTGGTATAAGCAATAGGAGGCGATGAGCTCGAAAAATTTAACGTATAGTCCGTATTGAACTTATAAAAATCGTTTTGATTAAAGTTATGTAAAACATAAGAAGTTGGGGCTGTACCGGCAGAACTACCTGCAATAAGTTCAGTTTTTAAATACCATGTTCCGTAAAGATTTGAGTTATTTATTGTTTTAGGTAATCCGGATCTATCAATCTGGCAACTGCTAAACAATACCGTAAGTATTGTTAGAAAAATAAGGTAAGGTTTCTTCATAATTTGTAATAATATACAGCAAACAGTATTTCTTTGCAGAAAAACACTATTGTAATGTAAATGTTTGCTTATGTAATTATTACAACTCTATAGATTAATACGTAAACTCAAATTTATATATTTGAAACCATTATAAAATAAAAACAATACACCTGCTATGTCAAAAATTAAAGTAGAAAATCCGGTAGTTGAACTGGATGGCGATGAAATGACCCGCATTATCTGGAAATTCATTAAAGATAAACTCATATTTCCTTACCTGGATCTGGACATCAAATATTATGATCTCGGTATCGAATATCGCGATGAAACCAATGATCAGGTGACCATTGATGCCGCAAATGCCATTAAACAATATGGCGTAGGTATTAAATGTGCTACTATTACACCTGATGAGGCACGTGTAAAGGAGTTTGGCTTAAAACAAATGTGGAAATCGCCAAACGGCACTATCCGTAATATATTAGATGGTACGGTTTTCCGTGAGCCTATTGTAATGGCTAATGTGCCCCGGTTGGTACCCAACTGGACAGCCCCCATATGCATTGGCCGTCATGCTTTTGGTGATCAATATCGTGCTACAGACTTTTTAACCAAAGGAAAAGGAAAATTAACCATCACATTCACGCCAGAGGATGGTGGAGCAGAGCAATCATTTGAAGTATTTAACTTTAAAGGTGATGGTGTAGCACTGGCCATGTATAATACAGACGAATCTATAAAAGGATTTGCACATGCCTGTTTTAACCAGGCTTTAATGAAAGGCTGGCCATTATACCTTTCAACAAAAAACACCATTCTTAAAAAATATGATGGTCGTTTTAAAGATATTTTTGAAGAGATCTATCAGCAGGACTACAAACAAAAATTTGCTGAAGCAGGCATCACTTATGAGCACCGCCTGATTGATGATATGGTTGCATCAGCTTTAAAATGGAACGGAAATTTTGTTTGGGCTTGTAAAAACTATGATGGTGATGTACAATCTGACACGGTTGCACAAGGCTTTGGATCATTAGGTTTAATGACCTCTACCTTAGTTACTCCGGATGGTACCGTTATGGAAGCCGAAGCTGCTCATGGTACGGTAACACGCCATTATCGTGATCACGAGGCAGGTAAACCAACCTCAACCAACCCTATCGCGTCAATTTTTGCATGGACAAGAGGTTTAGAATTCCGTGGTTTATTAGATAACAACCAGGAACTGATCAATTTCTGCAAAACATTGGAAGATGTTTGTATTGAAACTGTTGAAAGCGGCAAAATGACCAAAGACTTAGCCATCACTATAAAACCAAAAGTAGAACACGGTACAGATTATTTATATACCGAAGAGTTTTTAGCGGCTATTGATGAGAATTTGAAAAAGAAATTGGGTAAATAATTTATTTACTGATTGTTTACACCCGTCATTGCGAGGTACGAAGCAATTTCTAATGAGAAAGGTTAATTACCTGCATAGTTTAGAGATTGCTTCGTACCTCGCAATGACGTAGTTTTTATATTAACAAATACATTATGCCAGCATTATATCCGCTAAAATTTAAAACCATTTACAAAGACAAAATCTGGGGTGGTCAAAAAATAAAGACTTATTTACACAAAGATTTTGGCTCATTACCTAATTGCGGCGAAACCTGGGAAATATCGGGCGTTAAATCAGACGTATCAGTTGTGGCTAATGGCGAATTGCAGGGCAGGTCACTGGCTGAATTACTGGAAACTTACCAAGATCAACTGGTAGGTAAAAAAGTATATGACCATTTTGGCAACATATTCCCATTGCTGGTAAAATTTATTGATGCCAATGAGGACCTGTCAATACAGGTGCATCCAAATGATGAGCTGGCCAAAAAACGCCATAACTCTTTTGGTAAAACCGAAATGTGGTACGTGATTGAAGCAGACCCGGGTTCCACATTAATTGCCGGCTTTAACCGCGAACTGAATGAGCAGATCTACCTGGAAAAGTTTAACAGCGGGCATTTAACAGATATTCTGAATAAGGAAGATATAAAAGCAGGTGATGTTTTCTTTTTACCTGCCGGAAGAGTTCATACCATTGGTAAAGGTTTGCTGATTGCCGAAATTCAGCAAACATCAGATATCACTTATCGCATTTATGATTTTGACCGCCTGGATGATAAAGGCCATAAACGCGAGCTCCATACCGAAGAGGCCCTGGCAGCGATAGATTATAAGCACTACCCGGAGTATAAAACAAAATACCAACCCGAAAAGGATAAAACGGTTAAATTAGTAAGCTGCCCTTACTTTACCACTAATTTACTGGATTTCACTCATAGCACGTCAAAGGATTATTCCAATCTTGATTCCTTTGTAATTCATGTATGCGTGGAAGGTGAGTATGTGGTTAAGCATAATAACCAGGCATACCCTGTTAAAATGGGCGAATGTATTTTGTTGCCTAAAACCATTGATAAAGTAGAATTAGAAACAAATACAGGATTTAAGATACTTGAAAGTTTTATTGAGTAATACTTAACCGTTTACTTAAAGTAATCTATTTAAATGTGGGTAATCTAATGTTACCCACATTTAATCTATATAACGTTGGTTACCCCTGGTAAGCAAACTTATACCCTATCCCTCTTACCGTTTGTAAATATTGTGGCGAATCGGGGTTAGTTTCTATCTTTTTGCGCAGCCTTACAATGTGCATATCCAATGTACGGGTATTTACATCGGCATTATAGCCCCAAACTTCCATCATTAACTCTTCCCTGTTAATTACCTTATTTTTATTTTTCAGGAAATATAGTAAAATACGGTTTTCTAATATCGTAAGCTCAATTTTGCGGCCATCTCTTATTAGTAAATGCGTATTGGGCAAATGCTCCATATTAGCAAACTGGTATGATTCGGACTTTTCATTATTTAACGAAAACTTGATCTTATTATCAATCAGCGCCACTAAAACATCCATATTAAAGGGTTTGGTAATATAATCAGACACACCAAAATTATAAGCTGATATTTTATCAATATCCTGCTCCTTTGCTGTAGTCATTATTACCAGCTTATCAAAACCTTTAGCTCTTATGTTACTGCAAACCTCTGATCCCTGTTTACCGGGCAGCATCCAGTCTAATAAAACTATATCCGGCTGCTCTTCCAGTATCATTCTTTCAGCATCGTCGCCGTTACTTGCTTCCAGTACTTTGTAACCTTCTGATTGTAAACGCTCTGCAACCAGGAAACGCAGGTTTTCATCATCTTCAACCAGCGCGATCTTTATTTCTTTATTCATACTTTAATTTTCGTAAGGAAGCATAACTCTAAATTCAGACCCTTGATCAACCCTGCTCTGAACGGTTATATCACCATCCATAAAATTAGCCAGTTCTTTACAAAAAGCCAAACCAAGTCCAACGCTTCCGTTTTGATTGTATTGGTTCTCTAATCTATAAAATTTTTTAAATATATTATTCAATTCATTTTTAGGAATTCCGATCCCTCTATCCCTGAAAGAAAATAGAATATTACGTTTTTCATGAGTAATATCAATAAAAAGCTCTTTATGACTTGGGTGAGAATATTTATAGGCATTTTCTATCAGATTTTGAAAAATACTGCCTAATAGTACCGGATCGGTATAAAAAAAATCAACGTCTTTTATATGATAAGAGAGGTTAAAATCCGGATACTTAATTTTAAAAGTATCTATATATCCTTTTACAAATGCTTCAACATTAATTTTATCCTTCTTTATATTAATAGATTTATTTTCTAATTGGGTAAAAGATAAAAGCTTATTCATCAGCTCATTCAGCTTATCCGCTTCTTCATCCAAAATTTTGCCGTAATGTTTTCGCTGCCGCTCAGTAAGTTCACCATCTCCTTTTAAATTTGATCCTGCAATTTTTATAACACTTACCGGGGTTTTAAACTCATGCGTAAAATTGTTTATAAAATCATATTGTAGCTTAAACAGTTTTAGGTTTACATTTAAGTTACGGTAAATGAGCCAACCTATTACTACTAAACAAGTATAAATTAATAGTACGATACCCGCTACAGGCATAAAACGGCGGTTTGTTTCGGCTGTGAGGTAATTACGGGGCGAACTGAAATATAACTTATAATCTAAAAAAGCACCGGGAAGCTCAACTTCATCTGTAATGATTTTTGTATGATCAATATCCAGTGGATCATAATCAATTTGTACTATAGTAACATTTTGATATAGTTCAGGATGGGTATTTTTAATTTTTAATGCATACGGATCAAGAGAAAAGGTTAGCATATTTTGTTGCGGATACAGGGATAAGCTCCTGTTTTTTAACAACTCATGGTAGGCTTTCAGATCTTCTCGTCGCGGAATGCTTAAAAAGCTTATTTTACCGGGTTTAATATCATAAAAAGTTCTAAATACATCTGCTTGTACTGGCCCCCTGGTTGTATCATAACTGGCAATATAATCATTTAGTTTATCAGCCATATGCTTAAAATCATCTATATCAATAGCATTATAGGGCTTTGAAGCGATAATCTTATTATGAGATGGCCTGTAGTGATAAATGGCTTTAGGAGTTATGCCTAATTTATTTTTTGCACCCCCATCAGCTTTAGGAGCTCCTATTAATATTTCATAAAAAACAGCTCTTTTCACAAAAGAATAATCACGAAAAACGGAATCTACATATTTACGCGCTGATGCAGAATCAAGCATTCCATTATAATAAGTGATTTCGGGGATCTTATTATGAAAAAAAATATCATAGGGGCTAACCGTAGCCTTTAATACATCATCCTTTTTTGAAGAAAATTCACTTTCAACATTTTTTGATGTGAGGTCATAAGCAACGATAAGCGCTATCACTAAGGTTACCGATACAAGTACCAGGAAAGAAATGATGAGTAAAAAATTCTTCCGGTAAACATTTTTAGATGCTTTCATAACCTTGCTGGTTAACGTTTACCCCTCATGTTATTATCCAGGAATTTTTCTATTTCTGTATACATTTCTATCCGGTTCTTCCCCCGGAATGATCCTCTTTCGTTCTGTTTGGATTTATAAGTGACTGCAACATTACGTTTTTTAAGTTCACTAACAAACTGGCGCAGTTCGCTGATATTTGCCCTTGGATCTTTTACTGCCTGGAAAATAAGCAACGGGTTTTTTATTTTATCTGCATGAAATACCGGAGATATGGCTGTTAGCTGGTCGGCGTCTTTTTCAGGGTCGCCAACCTGCTCATACATTTTTTGTAATAGCGGTTTAAAAAATGGAGGAGCGTCTTTAATATAGGTAAAAAAGTTGATCAAAGGATTTTGCACTATAGCGCAATTATATAAAGCCGGATGAAAAGATATACCATATAAGGCTGAAAATCCTCCAAAACCCCTCCCGAAAATAGCTATCTTTTTAGGGTTAGCTATTTTTTTGGAAATCATCCATTTTACCCCATCAGTAATGTCCTGTTGCATTTTTCCGCCAACCTGTTTAAAACCTGCACTAAAAAACGCCTTACCATAACCGGTTGAGCCCCGGTAGTTAACCTGTAAAACCCCGTATCCGCGGTTAGCTAAAAATTGCACATCGGGGTTATATCCCCATGAGTCGCGGTTAAAAGGGCCAAATGGGCCGTCATGGGGCATTACCACAACCGGTAAATTAGTACTGTCGCCACGGGGCATGGTAAGGTAACCGTTTATCATAAATAACCCGTCACTTGATTTATAGTGGATAGGCTTCATCACACACAGCTCATTTGATTGTATAGATGAGTTATCACTAAGATGCGTTAATTTATCGATTTTGCTTTCATACAAATAATACGAACCGGGGTTACGGTCTGTATAAGTGTTTATAATAAATTTATCTTCAGCACTGTCCTTATCCGTAATATTTATTTCATTGCCTTTAAGTTCGTTATGCTTAAGCAGGTTATTATAAATATGTTCAATGTCTCCATTTAAAAAATGCTTTTTAGGTTTCGCTTCCTGCCATGAAGCAAAATCAAGCCGATGCTTATTTTTAGAATATTGAACATCCAGTATATCTGCGGAATCACTTGCAAAAACCACCTTTTCTTCCTTCCCGTTTTCTGCATTTATTTCTAACAACGCGGTTTTATCCCTGCCGACATTTGACAACGCATAGAAATAATTTTTAATACTTGTAAAAGCGATAGGTGTAACTGATTCTTTAAAATTATTTTTGATGATAGCTTTAAATGGCGCGGTTTCCTTTGGACGGTATAAAATAGTCTCATCAACCCCGTTAGAGACCTTTACCAGCCTGATCTTACCGTCGGCATCCGGGTACCACTCCGTTATATTGCCTGAATTTATTAAATACGGTTTTAACTCGCCTGTTTTAACATTTAGCCGGTAGATATCAAAATTTGCCGGGTCGCGCTTATTCATTCCAATCGTAATGATATCCGGATGCTGCCTGTTTCGGTTAAGAATACGTATCTTCACCTTCCCTTCAGATAGTAAAGTACGTACCTTTAACGTATTTACATCAAGCACAAACATTTTATTATGCTCAGTAGCAATATCATTCTGATTAAAAATGATTTGATTATCATAAGTCCATGAATAATCACCGCGTACCGGGTTATCACTAAAAGACGTTGCCATACGTTCTTCCCCGTCAGCTAACGATTCTATAAAAAGATTTTGCTTTTCTTTATAGGGTTTTAAATAGGAAACATACTTTCCATCAGGCGATATTTTAAACGCGCTTTTTTCGGGCGTTTTAAAAAAATTACTTATAGGAATTTCATTTGCCCTCTCGCCTTTACACGCATGTAAAACAACTACAATTAAAGCTATAATTAAAACTCTTATACTTATATGCATTGGCAATAGTACTTCACAATATATTCAGGTCAAATTATGCAATTTACATTATCTATTTAAAATGTCACTACAATTTTACCAGGTTAAAACGTTATATAAATCTAACCAAATACATGTATAATTTAAATTGATTATTTTTAACAAATGAAGCAATTCTTCGCATATATATTTTTAATTTTTGTTTTTAGCGGAAAAATATTTGCACAAAGCAATGAATTGCAATTGGCGAGGCAATTTGCCGCTAATGGCCAAACTGAAAAAGCGCTCGAACTTTATCAAAAATTGTATAAGCAAGATAATGAAGCTTATTTTACTCCTTACGTTAATAGCCTGTTAAGTGCTAAAAAATTTGATGAGGCCGAAAGCATTGCCAAAAAGATGATGCGAAAGTACCCCAAAAACTATAAATACATGATATCACTGAGTGCTATTTATTCGCAACAGGGCGATGTTGATAAAACCAATGCGTTATATAATGAATTTCTAAAAAATTTGCCTCCTGATTTAAATGATATTAACAGCCTGGCTTCGCAGCTTTACCAGGCTAACAATATAGATTTTGCCATAAAAATATTTCAGCAGGGGCGCAAGGTTTTACATAACGAGGCGCTGTTTTCGTATGAGTTGATTACCCTTTACCGTTACAAAAAGGATAAAGTTAATTTAACCGAGCAGTACCTGGATCTTTTCCCCACAAATCCTGAACTGCTTAATCAGGCAGAGAGTGTACTATCTACACTTTACGAAGGCCCTGCCGACTATGATATCCTTAAAACAGCTTTATTAAAAAGAATACAAAAAGATCCTCAGCAAACCGTTTTTGTGAATTTGCTGATATGGCAATATTTACAGCAAAAAGATTTTGACCAGGCACTGAACCAGGCATTGGCTTTAAGCAGAAGAGCCAATGATGACGGCACAACTATTTTTGAGTTATGCAATACACTTATTACTAACCAGGCTTATGATGCTGCCATACGCGGCTATGAGTACTTGATAGCCCGGGGCAAGGGACAGCAATATTATGTCCCTGCAAAAATTGAACTGATCAATACTAAAAATTTAAGAATAACATTAGGCAAATATGAGCAGAGCGACCTGATAAATCTTGAAAAAGATTATATAGACTTATTAGCTGAGTTTGGTAAAACCACCAACACGGTTTTTGCCATGCAAAAGCTGGCCAATCTGGAAGCATTTAAATTACATAAGCTGCCAGAGGCACAAAAAGTACTGGAAGAAGCAATCAGCATTCCAAACATTAATCCTAATATGCTGGCATTCTGCAAACTTGATCTGGGCGATGTTTATTTATTAAACAAACAGCCCTGGGAGGCTACTTTGCTGTATAGCCAGGTAGAAAAGGATTTTCCAAATACAAATGTTGGAGAAGATGCTAAATTAAAGAATGCGAAACTGGCTTATTATACCGGCGATTTTACATGGGCTAAAGGCCAGTTAGATGTATTAAAAGCAGCTACTACACAATTGATAGCTAACGATGCGCTTAATTTATCACTATTAATTAGTGATAATATGGCTGCTGATAGTGCCGGTAATGCGCTAAAACTATATGCCCGTGCCGATCTGCTTATCTTTGCAGAAGAAACAAATAAAGCTATCCTGACTTTAGACAGCATTGATAAAAAATTTCCGGGTAACGCACTTACTGATGATATTTTAATGGCCAAAACCCGCATTTTAATACAGCAAAAAAACTATAATGACGCGGTGCCGCTTTTGAAAAAAATTGTAACCGAACACCCTACTGATCTTTGGGCGGATGATGCCGTTTTTATGCTGGGTGATATTTATGAAAATCATCTGCAGGATAAGGAACAGGCTAAAAGTTACTATCAAAAAATTATAACGGACTATCCCGGCAGTCTTCTCATCAATGAAAGTCGTAAGCGTTTCCGGATATTGCGGGGCGATAAAGTGGACGGCTCTATTTAATAGTTAGCCAGAAAATAAATATGACCACGGGCTAAAGCCTTATGACCTAACAAATTTTGTACTTTTGCGCCATGATTATCTATAATGAAACCATTATTGTGGACGAAAGCATCTATAAAGAATGGCTTAACTGGATACAAAATGTACATATACCGGCTGTTATGGCAACCGGTTATTTTGATTCCTACCGCATCCTGAATGTAATAGATTCACCTAATGAAGGGGTTACCTACTGCATTCAATACCAGGCAAGCAGCCTTAATAATTACAATGAGTTTAATAGCAAGCACCAGCAACTTCTCCAGGCCACTCATCAGCAGCGGTTTGAAAACAGGTTTGTTATGTTTAATACATTAATGCAAACCGTAGACTAATATGAAAATTACAGAAACAAGTATAAAAGGCCTGATAATAATTGAGCCCCGTGTTTTTAATGATGGCAGAGGCTATTTTTTTGAAAGTTACAGCAAAAGCAAATTGCTTGATGCCGGGATTGATATTGAATTTGTGCAGGATAATCAATCCTTCTCTCATAAAGGTGCGGTAAGAGGCTTACATGCACAATTTGCCCCTCATGCACAGGCTAAATTAGTACGTGTGATACAGGGTAGGGTTTTAGATGTAGCAGTTGATGTACGTAAAAACTCCCCAACCTACGGTAAATATGAAACTATTGAGCTAAGCGGCGATAACCAATTACAGTTTCTTATTCCTGAAGGTTTTTTACATGGCTTTGCTACATTAGAAGATAATACCATATTTGCCTATAAAGTAAATAACTATTACAGTAAAGAATGTGAAACCGGTGTAAAATGGAATGACCAAACGCT
>JAQBOY010000101.1 GCA_028287805.1 Mucilaginibacter sp. | reverse complement strand
ATGTTTTTCGATTGGCTAACCAGGTATTCATATATGGCCCGTTCATAAAATTTATGTCTTCCCTTATTTTTTAGAAAGTGAATTTTTAAACCGGGTACTTCTGTTAGCAGGTAGGGATAATTATAATTTATTGTTTCCTCATCTTTAGGTGGTTCGGTTACCGCGCCTGCATTTCTGCCACCATGTAATGTATAAAAGTAAGTTACCAGTGTTGAATCATATCCCAATATTTTGTGTAACTGATAGGGAACTTGACCCGTATCTTTTCTTAGTTCCAAATTTTCAATATGCGGAACTATAGTAACAAAGCGTTTAACCAATTGCTTTTTTTGAGGCGATTGAAATAAGGTCATACGAAACGGTAAGGGGGTAACCTTAATGGTTTGCTAAACGGAAACCATTTCAAAAGCTTTTTTACATGCTCCAAAACATTGGCCGATATTTTTGGCAAAGATAGTAAGCAGGTTATTTTTAGCAAGGCTGGTTTGTTAAATGCATTAATCAGTTTGGTTTAAAAGGCTCGTCCAAAAATTATTATCATTATACCTCAAGTAAGCATGGCATCCAAAGGGTATTTCGCAGTTATTAATTTCATAAGCCCGATCAGGTTTTTCTTCGAAGGAAAATTTTAAAGCATCCTTTTCAGGCGCCAGTTTGTAAAATGGAAATAATAAGTTGCCACAATGGGTAAAAAATGAATCCTCATTAAGAACCCATTTTTTAACCAAGGCTTTGAGCAGGTGTAAAAGCCTGATGGTATGTTTTACATGCCTTAATGATAAACCGCCATTACCAACATGCCGGAAAGTATATTTCAAAACTCCTGCCCGGTTAAGTAATTTTAAAAGCTTCCTGTATTTTGTAAAAACCTTTATGGGATAGTTATCAAGGTCGACAAAAATATATGGCGCACCTATGTAATCATAGCCCTTGTTGCACCATATTTCAAGCTCATCTCTAAATACGAATGCATCCAATTGATAGATAAGAATATATTTAAAATTTATAAATGCATAATAAAAATCTTCAGACAACATGAGTTGGTTATAGCCGGTTATGCCATTAAAATACCTGTCGTCAAACCGCTTTATTATGTATGTGATTTTACCTGTACAATGGTGCTCATAAAAAGCTGTGTTTAAAGATTCAGGAGCGAAAAACACAACCGGATAGCGGCTGAGTATTTTTATGCATTGGTTTAATGAAGTTAGTTCATCATGGTTAGGCTGTTCCTTGTATATCGGAATAGTAACAGCGACTAATTGCTGTTCAGACTTTTTTGGCATAAATATTTAGCTGCAAATCCATATCCAACATATCGCCCTGATTTACAAAAGGAGATGTAACTGTATACGCTTCATGTATATGGTACCTAAAGCCCTGCGCTGTTAAAATATTTAACAGTTCATCTAATTTTTGAGTTTCAGTAATATGCGAGTGATACTCAATAAATAAGTGTTTAACTAAGTAGAGTAGGCCGGCGCAATCTTTGATTACCTCGTATTCTGCGCCCTCAATATCTATCTTTAAAAAATCAATTGGTTGCACTAATAAGTCTTTAAGCCGTATAGCATCTACTTTCCTGATATTAGTTTTATCGGTTATTTTGGGTATCCTGCCAGACATGCCTCCCTCTATCTGAAAGTCTAAGCTCCCGTTGTAGGTCCATACCGCGGCTTGATGTATGGTTATGTTAGTTAACTTAAAGCTTTCTATATTGGTTTGCAGTACCTTATAAATATCCGGGTCTGGTTCAAAAGCAATAATTGTTGCCCGGGGATAAATACTTTTAAAGTACAATATACTTAAACCAATATTGGCGCCACAGTCAATAATATATGGGTTATTGTTGTCTGCTATAAATTTATAAGGCTGTTTTTCAAATATTTCCAGGTACCCGTAATAACAGGTATTGGCGTCTACATAAGTAAGGGTGTTTCCCAGTAAGCTGGTTGTTCCCTTTTTGTAGCGTTTTGATCTTTGCAGCCGTTTTTTTTCTTTATAAATTTTTCTAAAGGCCGCATCAGTGAGGCATTTATAGATGGTATAAAGGTTAATTATATGGGTCATTTCCTGATAATATTAAGAATAGAAGCTATTTTCCTCCTGATGCGTTCTTTATTAGGGGTTATGAATTTTTCATACCTTATCTTGCTATCAGCCGCAGTATTTAATGCAATCTTTTTTGGATGAATAATATAGTCCAACGTAAATGAAGGCAAATTAGCTTCTGAGCTTTCAGCCATTGTAGTATGTGTGGCATCGGGTCCGTAGCCAATATTAGTTATTAAATTTTTCCAGGGCACAACGCACAAGCCTTCATTTCCCCAAATTGTAAACATCCATTGCGTATCCCATGTATCAACCTGCCCTGTTTTTATCTGTAAAAAATCATTTAACCATTTGGTACGCTCCCTTTTAGTATGAAATATAGTTTTTAAAAAGCGATTAACTTTTGATTCATCTACGTGTGCAAGGTTGACATCGTATTTTTGCCAACGGTCCTTCCATGTAGCCCAGCCCCATATATGTACATATTGTGAAAAGTAGTACGAGGCATTGGTTAGTTGTTGTTGCTGAAAGCTTGTGCCACCTATCATCATGACAGTGCTGTTGTTTTTATAGAATTTTAATAGTTGGCTGCAAAAGTTAAAGAAACTAATGTTGGGTACACAATCATCCTCTAAAATAATGCCTTCATCAACCTGTTCAAAAAACCAATCAATAGCCGAACTTACGCCAACTTTACATCCTTTATTATCGTCGTTGTAGCGCAATTTAACCTCACACTCCCAGGTAACGCTATTTGCTATAATTTGCCTTACGCGGTTGCAAACTTCTAATTCTCCTATAACATCTTTTCTTGGCCCGTCAGCAGCAACAAATAGATACCGGGGCTTAATTGCTGCTATTTTTTCAAAAACCTGTTGGGTAGCGTTGGGCCTATTAAATACAATAAACAGTATGGGTGTATTAAACATCGTTAAATATGTCCCATGAACTTTGAATAACATCACGGGGAAACTCTTGTTTTGAGCGAGTTCCAAGCCAATATTGAGGCGCGATTATTCTGGCACTTTTTTTATTAAGAAAAGCACCCCACCAGCTAAATGAACTGTTGGAGATGATGCAAATATCAGATGTTATTAGAAATTGAAAATCAATAATTTCTGGATTTTCTGACACATATTTATTTTCCAGGTAAGAAAATTCCTTTTTCATGATTTCCGGATCATCAGAAATAATTATGTAAAAATTATTGGGGTTATGTATACTTTTTATTGCATCATGATAGTATTGCAAGGGCAGCGCAAAATCATGATCTATGTAATCGCCTCTTCGTACATGTATAGTTACATAGATAAAGCCAGCCGGTAATGAAATAAATAATTTATCAAATGCTTGTTTATAAATGCTTTTTATTTCAAACAATTCTTTGATTTTCAATTCATAATCAGCAAAGTATTTGACCGACTGAAAATAACCATGATATAAGGCCTTATCCGACAATTTTTGTAATTCAGTTTGCGGTTCGGATTCGTTATTAAAATAAACACTTTTTAAACCCAACAGCCGTTTTAAACTTTTATAAAACCGAAGATTAAAATAATATTTTAATACATCTTTATATGATGGGATAGCAAACACCCGGTCAAAAGGATATGTCAGATCCTTTTTTATATTAAAAAATTGAGGTAAAACAAATTGCTGACACGTTTTATCAATATAAAAAGAGGTATTAAGTCTTTTTGAAGTTGCATAAATAAACGCATATTGAAAAAGCTGGTTACCTAATCGGCCATGTAATTTAACGGCTATCATGCTATTGGTTTTTTAAACCAATAGCATCCACATCCCCAGGTTTGCTGATCGGCTATTTCTTCGGATGCATTCATAATTAAACCCATTTCTTCAAAATTGTCCGGAACAAGCGCAAATTGCTGCAATTGTAAAGGTGAAAAATAGGTGATGATCTGCTTATATGAATAAACACGATGGGCGTTGAACGCAATTTTACTTTTTCCCGTTGGGACTACGATCAATAATGTCCCGTTTATGGCTAATACCCTTTTAAGTTCATTTACGGCTTTTAAATCACCATCATAATCAATTTGATCGCCGTATCTTCCTAAACCTATATGCTCTAAAGTATGCATACATGATAGTGATTCTATTGTGTTATCATTAAATGGCAGTGCCAACAGATCGGCTTTTTTAGCTATAAGGTTATCCAGTTTTAAATTTGCGGGCCTGTAGTCGTAAAATTCCACAGGCATAAATGCAGATACCATTGTGCAGAAGTGGAGCGTAGATGAAATATCGATGTGTTTTTTAGGATTAGTAATGACCAGTATCCTTGCCGCCCACGCCGGATGATAAATATAATGTGGTTCAAAGCTTGTGTTAGCCGTTTTATCTGTCATAATAGGCCAAAACTCTATTACATCTTTATTGAATCTTTCAATAGATTTATTAGCGCTATTATCAAAAGCCTGCCAATCTTTTGCAAATAGTTTATTAGAAATTTTATTTTTCCTGATTTGCTTATATATTCTGTAATAATGAATCAGGTTATATTTTTCAAATAAACTTTTAATCCCTGATCTCATTGTGACTTTTTATTATTAATTAGGCTGTTTAAAACAGATTTGAGCTTCCGGACAACCTTAGTAGCAAGCGGTGTTTTATAGGGTGTGCTATTTTGAGCAACTAGTTCGTTTGTGATTTTTGACTGCAAAAACTCCCTGAACACGGATTCGTGTTTAACAGGTATGGCAAAAATTACATCATCATATACCGCAATGAACCTCAGTTTTTTATTTAACTCTTCTATTACCCGGGCTATGGTTGGATATTGTTTAAGGCTATGAGGTAAGGGGGGAGGAGATAAAAAAAGCCGGGCATCGTCAATCAGGATAAATTGATCAGCATCGCTGGTGTTAAGTGCTTTAATTTCATCAATTAACGGGCACTGATCATTTTCTCCGAAAGTAGCTCCCGAACACCAGTGAGCATCCAGCCAAATAATTAAGGGATCGTTTTGGTTTTGAATGATAATATCTTTGAGAAGCGTCCTGGTGTCGCCGTAACAAAAGCTTATATTTTTAATATGAGCATACTTTGTTGAGGTTGCTTCAAAAATTTCTTTGGAATATTCAATGGTGTAAACTTTTTCAAAATTTTGAGCAGCCCATGTGGCTGTACCACCGTAAAATGTGCCTGTTTCTATAAATGTATTACAGTGAAAATTATCCCTTAAAAATAGAGTGATCCCGGCAGGAATCCCCATTGTTATAATGCCCATGATTTATTTATGTGTCCAAGTAAGTAAAGGTGCTATTATTCCAGGCCTCCTGGCTGTCCAATAGGGTGAGGTAATATAACCCCCATGAATTTCTAACTTTAATAATGGCGCAGATTGATTAGGTTCACAAATCCACTCTATTTGGAATAAAGATACTCCTAACGCAATTGTATAAGTACCTTCGTTTAATAATTTAATTGGTAAATCTAAGGACAATTGCGTTTTACCCATAGGTAGTGGCTCCAGTTCGCCCACAATGTTATCCGTATTAAACGACCAAAAAATCAAATTGTCATTGTAATCGTAAACAGCTATCCCAATTTGCAATAAAGGGTTTATTTGTTTAACGTCGCCGTTTATACATAATTTTACATTTTCGATTCTGTTAAATATGGAGTCTGATGGTTGATTATCAACCATCAGAAATAGTTCATCCGGAATAAAATAATCATTAAGGTAGCTATTGCCATCGTTTTTCCATTTAATATTACCTTCATTTTTTACTCCATTAAGATATTGTTTAATGGACGAAACTACATTGCGGCTATCATGGGTAATTCTTCCCTGATGCATTAATAATATACGAGAGCAAAATACTTCAATTGCACCCATATTATGGCTCACAAATAAAACCGTCCTGCCTTCACCCTTGCTAATATCCTCCATTTTCCCCAAACATTTTTTCTGAAATTCAGCATCGCCAACGGATAATACTTCATCTACAACTAAAATTTCTGATTCCAGGTGTGCAGCAACGCCAAAAGCCAAACGGACGTACATGCCTGACGAATACCGTTTTACCGGTGTGTCAATATAACGTTCAACACCGGCAAAATCTACTATCTCATCAAACTTGCGTTTGATCTCGGATTTACGCATTCCTAATATTGCGCCGTTTAAGTAAATGTTTTCCCGTCCGCTTAGTTCCGGGTGAAAGCCGGTGCCAACTTCCAGTAAGCTGGCTATGCGCCCCTTTATTTTTACTGATCCGCTGGTAGGGGAGGTTACCCTGCTTAAAATTTTCAGCAAGGTGCTTTTACCGGCGCCGTTGCGGCCAATAATGCCAACCGCGTCACCCTGTTCAATTTCAAAGTTTAAATCTTTCAGGCTCCAAACAATATCACTTTCTCCTTTTTTAGTACGGTCATTTACTTCGCCTATTTTTAAAAACGGATCTTCTTTCCCGCGCATTTTTGCCCAAAATCTTTCCAGGTCGCGTGAGATAGTGCCTGTGCCAAAATCGCCTAACTGGTAGGCTTTTGAAAGATTTTCGACTTTTATTACTTTAGGCATACAGCTTTAATTTATTAAACAAAATGATGCAGCATTAAACAGTATCTACAAATGTTTTTTCAACCTTATTAAAAATGATAATACCCGCTAATAATATAAACAAGGTTACTATGCTGCTATATCCCAACAATTGCCAGCTAAATGTGCCTTTGCCTAAAAAGCCATATCTAAAACTTTCTATTACAGCGGTAACAGGGTTAAACTTGATGAGCCAGCTATAAGCGGGATATTTTGTTATAGCCGCGGATAGCGGGTAAATTACTGTAGTAGTATACATTAATAAAGGTACCCCAAATGTTACTACGAAAGTAAGATCGCGGTATTTTGTAGTAACTGCCGATATGATCATGCCAAACCCTAAACCCAATGCGGCAATTAAAATAATAAGGAATGGAAAAAGCAACAGGTATAGGTTAGGCGCGATGGCATATCCTTTAAAGTAATAAATAAGCAGCAGTAGGATAAATAATAAAAATTGTACGCTAAATCTAATTAAATTGGATAAGATAATACTTAGTGGCATAATGAGCCGGGGGAAGTAAACTTTACCCAACATAGCTGAGTTATCCCTGAAAACTGTTGAAGTTTTGGTTAAACAATCAGCGAAATAGTTCCATATAATTGTTCCTGCCAGGTAAAATATAGGTCCAGGTATTTTATCGGTACCAATATTAGCTAAGTTATTAAAAACAAGGTTGTAAATTAAAATGGTGATGATAGGTTGTACAAAAAACCAGATAGGCCCGAGTATGGTTTGCTTATAAAATGATACAAAATCGCGCCTTACCAATAATACAAGTAAATCGCGGTATTGCCATACATCTTTTAGCTGTAAATTAAGGAGGTTGTTTTTCGGAGTAATTGCAATGTCCCAATCTTCTTCGGCCGGCTTATTCATTAGTTTAATAAGTGCTGTAAATTAATGCGGTAATTTTGTTCGTTAAAATGCTGTAAGCATTGTTTTTGAAGATACTGCCGTTTGTTTTCGGTCAGTGGAATGTTTAAACATTCTGTTATTGCTTTTTCCAGTTCATCCGGATCATCAACCTGGATTGACTTTCCTAATTCGCCATTGCGTATGGCATCAATGCTGCCATCAGCATTACCGCATATAACCGGCAAACCACAGGCTAATGCTTCAATAAATACAATACCAAAACCTTCTTTTTTACTGGGCAGTACAAACAGATCAGCAAGCAAAAAGTGATCGGCCAGCTCGCTTTCATCAATAAACCCCGTTAGTATAACCTGTTCTTCTACCTGATAATCTGCTATTAATTTTTTTATACGGGTTTCTTCTATTGTATCATATTGGCCTGAAAGAATATATTTTATACCAGGAAAATTGAGTTTTAATTTGTTAAGTGCTTTAATAACCTGTTCATACCCTTTATATTGTTCAGATGATGCCAGCCTTGTCAATGTGAATATAATAGTATTAGCTGATGTGAGCTGATACCTGTTTAACAAATTACCGGGTTTTGTAAATGTTACCGGTAGCTTCATAAAAGGATCGACCACGTTATTTAGAACATGACATAAAGCAGGGGTGGTTTGATGCCGCCTTACTATTTCCTGTTTAGTGAAATTGCTTACACAAATTATTTTATCACATCGTTTTAAAAAAAGTTTTTTCAAAAATGATAATGGTCGCCAAACTTCTATGCCATGTGCAATAAGCCAAATCTTACATTTGGGATTGATTCTTTTTATAAGGAGCCCTATAATTGCCAGGTTAATATGGCTTAGTATAATTATATCTTGTTTTTTAGCTGAACTTAAAGTTTTTAAAACAAAGTTGAAACGACTAAATCCAAATCCCTTAAAATTTTTTGCAGGTAAATATTTGGTCATTAAGTCACTTTCCTTATCATAAACAGACCATAAAGTAAAATCCCATTCATTTTTTTTAGCTATTGTATGTAATGAATACGCCAGTGTGCGAGTCATTTTTTGTATACCGCCTGTTGTGCTAAAAGTTTGTAATGTAAAAAGGATTACCTTTTTAGGCATACATTTGAATTTGGTAAAGCGAAAAAACTTTTGACCAATGAATTTGATCGTTCTTAAATTTTTTCACCATATTTTGAGCCCCTTTACCCCTGTATAAGTTTTCGTTACTTATTTCCTTATGCTCCTTCATCCATTGTTGTAAGGGGAATGTAAATCCCATTTTGGGTCTGTTCCCAATTGCTGCCGGTAAAATTTCTTTAAAGCTATCAGTTAATATTTTTTTAGGCTGATTACTATTAAATCTGATAGCCGGCGAAATATTTTGTATCATTTGCCAAAAGTCTTCATCTAAAAATGGAACCCTTACTTCTAAACCATGGCTCATACTCATTACATCAGTATCCCTGAGCAATTGATTTTGCATATATAAGTTACTTTCAAACCAGGCAGCGTATTCCTGATTGTATGATTCTACATTAATATTGGGTATTGAGCCAAATAAAATTTTATTAACCTCACTTTCATCTGTATCCAATATCCTTGCAATATCAGCGGTTGTAAACAGGCCGCGAAATAAAAGATAATCAGCAAGATGATGATGATGAGTTAAAAAGGAGGTCTTTTTATAACGATCTATAGGGACATAATTAATAAGGTTAAACCAGGAAGCTGGCATTTTTCTTAAATATTTAAGATATTTTACCCTTTTAAATGATGGATAACTACCAAACAGCTCATCAGCGCCCAGACCGGATAAAACAGCTTTTAAACCATCCTGGTGAGCATAATTACTAATGAACCAGGTATTAATGCCATCAGTAGTTGGCATATCCATAGCTTTAATAATTTGTGGAAAATATCTTTCAAAATCTTTTTGTTTTACTAAGTGTGTAAATTTTTCACCTTTTACTTTATCTAAAATAAGATTTTGATATTGGCGTTCATCATAAGCTTTTTCATCAAAAAAAATAGAAATGGTTTTAAGCTGCTCCTGTTTTTGCTGATGGGCTAATAAAGTGATCAAACTAGAATCAATTCCTCCGCTTAAAAATACACCGATAGACGCATCGGCCATCAATTGGCGTTTTATAGCAGCTTTTAAATAATGCCGGATATATTCTTCAGCCTGATTGGTGTTAGTAATATAATTTATTGAAGGTGCTGTATAGTATGGTGTGATAGTATAGGTGCTATTATGATGGTCCCATCTTAAAAAATTACCTTTAGTAAGTGCAAAAACATTTTTTAGCGTAGTATAAGGCTCGGGTATATTACCAAAGGCTAATAATTTAACCGGCCAGGTTTGATCATCCTCTGTAGCTATACCTGCTAATTTTAATGCTTTTACTTCTGAAGAAAAGCTTAATTGACCATTGTTTGTATGATAGTATAGTGGCTTTATCCCGTTAGTATCACGAACCAAATAGGTGATAGCTTTTGTTGTATCATATAATGCAAAAGCGAACATGCCCCGTAGCATGGAAAAAGCTGCTGTACCCCAATGTAAATAAGCCAGTAAAATAACTTCTGTATCTGAAGAAGAATAAAACCTGGCACCTGCTGTTATTAGTTCTTCCTTTAATTCTAAATAATTATAAATTTCACCATTAAATGTTATCCAGGCCTTTTTTTGAATATCCGCCATTGGCTGATGACCGTTATTACTCAAGTCAATAATTGAAAGCCGGCGATGGCCAAATACAAGATTTTCTTTTTCATCCTCAAAAATGCCTTCATCATCCGGTCCGCCATGTTGTAACGCCAAGCACATTATGCGCACTTTTTCATGCGCTTCTGCCAGGCTTTGACGAATAGCAATAGTTCCTGCTATTCTACACATATCTTTTGCCTGTACATAGCTTCGCCTCGTAAGTCACATTTATAAATATAACAGATTGATAACCAGCAATTTATAATTATTGCTTTCTTTAAATAAACAACAGTTTTTAAAATAAAATACTGTTTATAGATGTATATAAAAATTAAAACCTATCAATTAATGATGCCGAAACATGTACAATAATGGAACAGCCAAGGCTTTCGAGCCTTAATACTAATTGTTTTTGTGACCGATACGCTACAATTTCACCCAACATGCCTTTGAGCGGACCGGCTTTGATCACTATTTTTTCTCCCGGTTGTAAATTATCTTCTGTAACTTCTAATTCATAAGGGCTGGCCATCAGTAATTTAAGCTCATCTATCTGCCGGCTAGGCATAGCCGTAATCTTATTTGAAAAGTAGATGAACCTTGCAATACCTTTAGTCATTAATACTTCTGTTTGTTCATGATCATAAATTCGAACAAATAAGTATGATTTAATAAAAGGCTCTTCAACCCACTTTTTACGGTCACTCCATTGTTTAAGTTGCCGGTGTAGGGGCAAATAAGTTTCTATGCCTTTATTTATTAAAGCCTGGTAAGCCTTTTTTTCGGCACGCGCATGCGTATAAGCCGGATACCATTTTTTGCTGTTATTAGCTATTGAAGACATTTAACTAAAACATTTATTTAAACCAACTACCGATATTCAACCATTTTTTTTTCTTACTATCAACATAGTAACCAGAACTTTCATTACCAGCATGATTTAAATAGTAGTAATATTTGTTGCCATAATTATCACCGGTAAATTTTGTGGTATAATATCTTGAATGTAATAGATCTTCTTCAAATGCATTAAGTACTATTACGCTGTTGTTTAAATGGTATTCCTGATCAATTCGTTGTGGAATGTTTGCAGCGTGAAATTTTGATTTGCCTGAGCGTATCACAAAAATATTGATATCACTCATCTTTATTAACGGTATTGAATCTGAAACCAAGCCAACCGGAGCGGTATCAATCATAATAATATCATACTTTAGTTTAAGCATTTCCAGCAATAATTTCATTCTGTCTGTATGCAGTAATTCTGATGGGTTAGGCGGAAACGGGCCTGAGGGTATAAAATCTAAATTATTTTGGTTGGTGTGCAGAATAATATCTTCTAACGAACATTGGTTGACCAGGAAATTGCTTAAGCCTATATTATTAGGTACATGAAAGGTTTTATGCAATTTTGAACGGCGCAGATCGGCTGCGATTAGTACAATTTTCTTATCAATAAGTGATAAGGTACTGGATAAGTTTACAGCTACAAATGATTTTCCTTCGCCTGCAACCTCTGAAGTGATGCAAATAACCTGGCTCTTTTTTTCGGAAGCTAAAAAGCTTAAGTTGGCACGTACAGAACGAACTGATTCGGCAAAAATAGATTTTGGCTGGCTCAGAATTAATATATCAATATCAGTGTTGTTTTTATCCATTTTTCGTGGAAATTTTCTGATAACACCAATAATAGGCACGTTTGTAAGGCTTTCAACAGTTTCTTTATCATATATATAGGGGTTTAATACTCTTATAAGTACGATTAGCCCTAAACCTATAATCAGCCCCGAAATTATGGCGGTACGACGAATTGAATGCGCATCAGGCGAAACCGGTGAATAATTTGGTTGTGCTTGTTCAATTATGGTTGCACCGGGCGATATTGCTGAACGACTAATTTGGGCATCTAATTTTTTTTCTGATAAAAAAGTGTATACTTTCTCATTGATCTCAAAGTCGCGGTTTAAACTTACCAATTTACGTTCGGCAATTGGTAAAGTATCTATCCGCTGATTTATTTGTGAAAGCTGATTTTTAAGATAGCTTAGTCTTTCAGAAGTATGCCGCTGTATCAGATTGATATTTTGAAGAATGGAGTTTTTTAACTGTAATATTTGTTTATTAATATCTGTAATCTGGGGGGCATCGGTGTTATATGTTTTCAATAACTCAATCTTATCGGCTAACAAAATGTTTAAATTAGTGATCTTAGCAGCTACTTCCGGCTCAACATTTCCGTCAATGAGGAAAGTAAGATTAACATTGTCCTTTTCTTTAACTACCTGTTGTTTAAAGTCTTCAATTGATGTTAGTTGAATTTTTAATAAATTATATTGTGATTCAATTTCATTTGCTTTAGTTAGCTGAGTTTGGGCTGCAGCGCTAACATCCATTATTTTAGATTTTTTTTTGTAGCTTTCTATTGCTCTTTCTGATCGTTTTACTTTTTGCGAAATAGTATCGAGTTGCCTATCAACAAAGTTAATTATCTGGCTGGCAGACTGTTGCTTTTTATTTTGATCGTATTTCAAATACTGGTTCATTATAGCATTTAAAATATCTGCTATGAACTGTGGGTTGGAATCTGTTTCCTGTAAGGAAATAATATTTGAATTTTTAATAATCTCGCTTGTACGTAATCCATTCCGTACGCGGTTTACAAGATCATTCGGATTATTGAATTTGAATAAATATGAAGAATTGTTATTGACATCGTCTGAGTATTGAATAGTAAATATTGTTGAGGCAATTTTTACGGGATTGTTGTAGAAAAAGTTGTTTTTAACCTCATTCCCATTTATTTGATAACTGAGGCTAAAAGTGTGTTTATCTATTGGTTTAAATTTAATTTGATTCTGATAGTAATTTAAACTGTCAAATTTTAATATTTTGATATTAAACAGCTTGTGAGGGTATAATTCAAATTCACTTGTATGAACATGGTTTTCAACATAAAAACTAATGGGATAGTTCAGATCTTTAACAGCATTTAGAATAAGGCTGCGGCTTTGTATTAAAAATGTTTCGCTTTGTACTTTTGACTCGTTTTGATCAGTATTGCCAATTACATGTACTAAATCAGAAACATCTGACTTTTTTTCCTCCAGCTTCATAGTTGCAGAGGTTGCATAGATCTTTGGAGTGTACCACAAATAGATATTGGCAGCGATGATGCATATAATAACTGATGCAGCTATCCAATACCAACGACTAAGCAGAATTTTACCTATTTTTAAATAGTCAAGCTCTTGGTTAGGTGACTTTTGTTTTATCTTATCTATTTCTTCCATTAACGGCGAATAAGCGTGAAGATAAGTATGGCTGTACTTAATACAAGTAAGCCAGGCTGTATGGTTGTTACAAAATTTTGATTCTTATCTGCGTATACAGCATGTTTATTTTCAGCTATATAAATAATATCCCCGCTTTGAAGTATGTTTCTTGGGTCAGATATTGATTTTATATCACTAAGGTCAATTTGAGTTACCTGGAGGTTGTTTTGTTCGCCCCGGATAATTTTAACATTTTTTTCATTAGCCCTATTTGTGAGTCCGCCTGCTTCACCAATCATTTCCACTAATGTTGTTCTGTCTTTTACTAAAGGAAAGTTTCCCTGTGATTTTATTTCGCCTAATACCGTTACTTTAAGATTGATGATTTTTAATTCAATCATTGGGTTTTTCAGGAAATTTTTATGATACAGTTCTTCAATGTGTTTCATCGCCTCTAACCGGGTTAAACCTACTATCTGCACATGCCCCAACCCGGTTAATGCAACTGTACCGTCATCCTCAACCTGATAAGTTTCTTCTTGTTTCGAGGTGTTTCCCTGAAAGGAAACTGTGCTCGTAACAGGAGTCAGATCAATAATGCTTTTATTGTTTTGTAAGTCCCTGATCTGTAAAATATCTTGAGGCTTAATCCTATAATTAGTTACTTTTGCTATATTTTTTTGCAAAGTACTATCCTGAATCAGATTTTTTTGTTCAAATAGTAGTTGATTTTGTTTATAGGAGCATGAACTGAAGATGAAAGATAATCCTAAAACAAGAAAATATGTGAAAAATAAAAAGCGCATAGTCTGGTAATTCGGCTATTATAATATATACTTCAGCAAAATTCAAAATTACATATTTTATATTAACATAATATTAGGAGTGCAAGATTTAAAAATTTCTTTGATTACTGTTACTTATAATGCCGAAAGTACCATTAAGCGCTGTATTGAATCTGTACTGGCGCAAAACTATGATAATATTGACTATATAATTATTGATGGCGGTTCAACAGACGATACGCTAAAGATCATAGATCAATATAAACACCGCATTAATTTTCTTGTATCAGAACCTGATAAGGGAATTTATGATGCCATGAATAAAGGTATACAATATGCTAAAGGGGATATTGTGGGTACACTTAACGCGGATGATGTTTTTGCAGATACTCAGGTATTTAATTATCTGGCTGCAGCATTTAAACAAAAAAATACAGCTGTAGTATACGCAAATTTAGATTATGTTAACGAGCAGGGAAACATAGTACGTAAATGGCATGCAGGAAAATACAAGGACGGTATTTTTAACTGGGGATGGATGCCACCACATCCCACATTTTATTGCAAAAGAGAATTATTTGAATCATTTGGATTGTATAAGTTACAGTATGGAACTGCTGCGGATTATGAATTGATGTTAAGGTTTATACATTTAAATAAGTTAAATAATATATATTATTTAAATAAAGTAATAGTTAAAATGAATACGGGTGGGGTAAGTAA
Organism: Mucilaginibacter sp.; assembly: GCA_028287805.1. GTDB lineage: Bacteria > Bacteroidota > Bacteroidia > Sphingobacteriales > Sphingobacteriaceae > Mucilaginibacter. The sequence goes on along the minus strand of JAQBOY010000101.1, from coordinate 5,940 downwards.
TGTGTCGTATCGTAACCGTTTAAAAGCCTGCTGGTTTGATTTAAAAGCGATGAGGAAAAACGGAATATTATTGCCTTATATTACTATTTTTTTTAAACCATTGAGAAAAATTATACAATATATTTGATAATCTCGCATAATTACTTGATAATTGTTAATCATTATGCAATTAATAATTATTATGTAATAGAATAGTAGTTGTTATAATAGACAACTACTTAATTTGCCGATCCTTATGAATATTTTTAATACCCCTGAAAATTTTGTTTTTATTACTTTTATTTCAATCCTTATCACATTATTTACAACCCCTTCCATTATACATATTGCTCGTTTAAGGCATTTATATGATGATATTGGCTATTTCAGAAAAGAACATGACCATGGAATACCCCGCTTAGGAGGAGTTGCCATTTTTATAAGTTTTACTATTACTCTATTGGTGTTTCGCCTTGCAGATAATTCATATTTTATTAATTATCTCTTAATAGCTGCTATAATTTTATTTGCAATGGGTGTAAAGGATGATCTTTCAGGAGTGAATTCAAGTACAAAATTTTTAGTTCAATTTATTGTAAGTTTAATATTGGTGGTATTAGGCAATATACGTCTAACCAGCATGTATGGCATATTAGGTATATTTGATCTTCCTTATATTATTAGCATAAGCTTATCAATTTTAGTAATGATATTAGTTATTAATGCCTTTAATTTAATTGATGGTATTGACGGATTAGCAGCTACAACCGGTATTATAGCCAATAGTGCTTTTTCAGTATTGTTTATTTACATGCATCACTATGAACTGGCTATAATTTCATTAGCTATTGTTGGATCGCTTATTGGTTTTTTAAAATTTAATCTAACCCCGGCTAAAATATTTATGGGGGATGCAGGATCCTTATTAATTGGATTAATATCTGTAATAATGGCTATAAAACTAATTGAGATAAATAAATTTATGGGTAATAATTCATTCAAAATTTATTCGGCTCCTGCAGTAACTGTCGCCATATTGATAGGGCCTATATTTGATACTTTAAGAGTTTTTATCATCAGATTACTTAAGGGTGTTTCTCCTTTTGAGGGTGATCGCAACCATATTCATCACCGTATGCTAAAGCTGGGCTATACGCATCTGCAAACTACAATTATATTAGCAGGTTTGAATATAACTGCTATAATTATGGTTTTATTATTTAGCAGCATTGGTAACTTTATATTAATTGTTTTGATATTTCTATTCTCTATCCTGTTTAACTGGACCATCACCTTTTTTATTCGCTGCAGAGAACGGGAGCGGTTGACACTGCGCAATTTGTTTGTTTAATTCAACCTTCAATTTTTTTTTCGTGTTACCTCACTTGTTATTATAATACTTAAGTAATATCAGCTATAATAGTGAGGTAAAAATATTTGCCCATTCTAATTTTAGTTAGATTTGCGGTTTAGATATAAGCTACATGAGAATTGCCATAAATGGATTTGGAAGGATAGGCCGCATTTTTTTAAGAAACATTTTAGCTAAGCCGGGGATACAGGTTGTAGCTATCAATGATCTGTCAGATACGCAAACACTTGCTCATTTATTTAAATATGATTCGGTTCACCATGGATTTAAAGGTACAGTTAGTGCCGACGATAACTGCCTGACTATTAATGATAAAAAAATAAAGGTACTGGCTGAACGTGACCCCCTGGCATTACCCTGGAAAGAGCTGGATATTGATCTTGTTATAGAATCTACCGGCAAATTCACCTCTAAACAAGGTGCTGCACAACATTTAACCGCCGGAGCCAAACAGGTGATCATATCTGCACCGTCGACCGATAAAGGTGTGCCCACTGTTGTGTTAGCGGTTAATGATGGTATGGTCGATCTGCATTCACCTATACTATCAAACGCCTCCTGTACTACTAATAACGTGGCTGCTATGGTAAAAATACTGGACGAGAACTGGGGCATTATTGACGGCTATATTACTACTGTACACTCCATGACCGGCGACCAAAACCTGCATGACGCGCCGCATAAAGATTTGCGAAGGGCAAGGGCGGCTTCCGCTTCCATCATTCCAACTACTACCGGCGCGGCTAAGGCTATAACTTCCATATTCCCTCATTTGGAAGGAAAACTTGGTGGGGCGGGTATACGGGTACCGGTTTTAAATGGCTCGCTTACTGATTTTACCTGCATCTTAAAAATGCAACCTACAGTTGCCGAAATAAACCTGGCTTTTAAACAAGCCGCGCAGGGAGCCATGCAAAATGTCCTGGAATATACAGAAGACCCTATTGTATCGTCAGATATATTGGGAAATACCCATAGCTGTGTTTTTGATGCACAGTTAACATCAGTAGTTGGTGATCTGGTTAAGGTTGTTGGTTGGTATGATAATGAAATGGGCTATTCAGCACGTTTGGCTGACCTGGTCGAAAAAATAAGCTTATTGTAATAATGATAAAATTTATTCCATTGGAACCCGCACTGCCTATACGTAACGTAGTGCTGCGCGAAGGAAAATTAAGCCTGGATGAATGCCATTTCCCGTCAGATACTATGGAAGGTGTTTTTCATTTAGGGTATTACGTGGGTGATGAACTCGCTTGCATAGCTTCTTTTCATCCTCAGCCCTACGGTGAATTTACCGGAACAGGCTACCAGTTGCGGGGTATGGCCACTATCGAAAAATACCGGGGGCAGGGTATAGGAAATCAACTGCTCAACTTTGCCATTGTATATCTGCGCGGGCAAAAAGCAAATTATATATGGTGCAATGCCCGTAAAAAAGCCCTGCAGTTTTATAAAAACCTGGGATTCGAGGTGATTTCTGATGAGTTTGAAGTGCCGGTTAATGGTCCGCATTATGTTTTGTATGTTAAGATACAGTGATGTTTTTGTGGCTTTAAAACACCTTTTTCATTTTTACGTTCTGAATTAGAAATTATTTGCTGATTTTGGCGCCTTTACCAATATATACGTTATGAAAATTATAGATCAAGTTAATTTCTTAGGAAAAAAAGCCCTTATCCGGGTCGACTTTAATGTGCCTCTTGATAAGGATTATCATATAACTGATGATAACCGGATGACGGCTGCCCTGCCTACCATTAAAAAAATATTGAAGGATGGAGGTGAGGTTATACTGATGTCGCACCTGGGCAGACCAAAAGGCGGACCTGAAGAAAAATACTCTTTAAAACATTTGGTGCCGCATCTGTCTGACCTATTGGGCCAGCAAGTGGAGTTTGCAGACGATTGTATTGGTGCGGATGCCGTAGAAAAAGCAAAAAACTTAGCCAAAGGGGAGGTGCTTTTATTAGAGAACCTGCGTTTTTATAAAGAAGAAGAAAAAGGGGATAAGGATTTTGCCGAAAAGCTATCCAAATTAGGCGATGTATATGTAAATGATGCTTTTGGAACCGCCCACCGTGCCCATGCTTCAACCGCCATTATTGCGCAGTTTTTCCCTGATGCCAAATATTTTGGTTACCTGATGGCCGGCGAGCTGGCCAATGCTGAAAAAGTATTGAACAATCCTGAAAAGCCCTTTACCGCTATTATGGGCGGTGCAAAGGTATCAGACAAAATAGAATTAATTGAGCGTTTGCTGGATAAAGTAGATAATCTGATTATTGGCGGTGGTATGGCTTACACCTTTGCCAAAGCGCAAGGGGGCAATATAGGTAAGTCATTGGTGGAGGCTGATAAACTGGATCTGGCGCTTAGTCTTATCAAAAAAGCGAAAGATAAAGGAATCAACCTGTTATTGCCAACCGATTCTATTATTGCCGATAATTTTGCTAACGATGCCAACACCGATACCGCACAAAACAGCGATATTAAAGACGGCTGGATGGGTTTGGATATTGGTCCAGATTCTATCAAGGTATTTAGCAAGGTAGTAGAAGAATCAAAAACCATTTTATGGAACGGCCCTATGGGAGTTTTTGAAATGGAGAAATTTGAAGCAGGTACTAAAGCTATTGCCGAAGCCGTAGTAAAAGCTACCGAAAACGGCGCATTCTCCCTTATTGGTGGCGGTGATTCAGCAGCAGCTGTAGCTAAATTTGATCTGACAAAGGAAGTTAGTTATGTATCAACCGGCGGTGGTGCTTTGCTGGAGTATATGGAAGGCAAAGAGTTGCCGGGTGTTAAGGCGATAAATGAGTAGAAGTCAATTCTTTCTATACGTCATTGCGAAATATTAAATAGATCAAGGCTCCGGTTTTCGGGGCCTTTTTTATACACCCAACCACAATGTCATTGCGAACAAGGGCAGTGTAATGGGCAACAGCGGTTGAAGCAATCTCTTCGCTGATAAGTAATAAGGCGATAATGCGGGCGACGAGATTGCTTCGCGCTCAGGCAGCACACCATCTGCTCGCAATGACAGGGTGGATTATTTATACTGTATTCCAACCAACCATCATGTCATTGCGAAACAAGGGCTATGCAATGGGCAATAGCGGTTGAAGCAATCTCGTCGCTGATAAGTAATAAGGCGGCTATTGCGGGCGATGAGATTGCTTCGCGCTCAGACAGCGCACCATCCGCTCGCAATGACAGCCGTTGTTGATAAGTAATAAGGCAGCTATTGCGGGCGATGGGATTGCTTCGCGCTCAAGGCAGCACACTATCCGCTCGTAATGACAGGGAATTATTTATACCTTTCCTATACCTAACCACCATGTCATTGCGAAACAAGGGCAGTGTAATGGGCAACAGCGGTTGAAGCAATCTCGTCGCTGATAAGTAATAAGGCAGCTATTGCGGGTGATGAAATTGCTTCGCGCTCAGGCAGCACACCATCCGCTCGCAATGACAGCCGTCGCTGATAAGTAATAAACAAGGCAGATAATGCGGGTGATGAGATTGCTTCGCGCTCAGGCAGCACACCATCCGCTCGCAATGACAGGGTGGATTATTTATACCTTTCCTATACCTAACCACGATGTCATTGCGAAACAAGGGCTATGTAATGGGCAACAGCGGTTGAAGCAATCTCGTCGCTGATAAGTAATAAGGCGGCTATTGCGGGCGACGAGATTGCTTCGCGCTCAGGCAGCACACACTATCCGCTCGCAATGACAGGGTGGATTATTTATACCGTATTCCAACTAATCATCATGTCATTGCGAAACAAGGGCTATGTAATGGGCAACAGCGGTTGAAGCAATCTCGTCGCTGATAAGTAATAAGGCAGCTATTGCGGGCGACGAGATTGCTTCGCGCTCAGGCAGCACACCATCCGCTCGCAATGACAGCATGGATTATTCATACCAACCCTCGCTTAAATCATTCCATCCAGGATTATCAGTCACAATAAGATCAATCTTTTTTTGCCTTGAGCCTGCTTTTAGTTGTTTTTCCCGTGCAATAGCATCATGTACCCATTGGTATTCCTCGTAATATACCAACTTATTACAATTATATTTTGCAGTAAATCCTTTAAAAACTTTTTGCTTATGTTGCCAAATGCGGTCTTGTAAGTTACTGGTTACACCAATATATAATACAGTATTTGCTTTATTTGAAACTATGTAAATACAATATTCGTGTGTTTTCATTAATCGGGTTATATGAAATTCTATTTGTAATAAGTCTGTCGCCTATATAGCATAGCGACGAGATTGCTTCAACCGCTTACGTCCTTACACTGTCCTTGTTTCGCAATGACATATTGAATAATTGTTGGTTATTTGTCGCTTACTTCAACTCATCCAAAACCCTAAACATCTTTTCTTTAATGCTTCGGGTGGAGCCGTTATAGTTGTTAACGATAATGGAAAAACAAAGCTCACGGCCATTATGAGTTTGATACCCGGCATAGGCCTGTACGTTGTGGATGCTGCCGCTTTTCATGTGCATATCGTTATAAACGGGCAGGCTCTCATAAAAATAAGGGAACCAGGTTGCTGCTTTAGCTGATTTTAAAA
>JAQBOY010000083.1 GCA_028287805.1 Mucilaginibacter sp. | reverse complement strand
TGCTGTTCAAGTGTGGTAAGGTTGTTGATTTGAATCATCTCCCCGGCATCTTCCATGGCCTTGTACCAGGCTAACTGTCCCTGGGTTTGCGCCCATGCCTGTTCTGGTGAGTGCCATCCCGGTAAATTGTTGCCGGGGGCCACAAAACGGGCAATTTGTGTGGCAACTACTAATCCAACATTCCCTTTACGCAGTTCGGGCAGGCTTACTACTGCTTTGGCCCGGTCCGGTTTATCTATCAATCCCAATTCCCGTTTGTTGATGGCTGCAACGGGCTGTGTTAAATCACGGTTCCATTCCAGCGCGTTCATACTTAAATCGAGGTGGGCATCTATTATAAACATATTTTAAAAATTAATTTTCCGGTCGCGCGCAATGGTTTTCCATTCACCTTTAATCCGTTTATCCTGTATGGTTATGGCCCGTTCGTACAGTGCTACCGTTGGGCAAATATGGTGCGGCAAACCATAAAGCAGGTCGCCAACCTTATATTGATGACCAGGTCCGGCATCTAAAACCAAATGTTCCTCACTATGGCTAATAAACTTCAGATCGGTTGCGTTTAAAAAGCTTACGCGTTTATCCAACACATTTTCCGATGCGATGGATTTATGCCCCAGATCAACACAAATTTTTTGTTCATCCGGCAATGATACCACCCTCGTAACCACCAAAGCCCCGGGTAAAAAAGCCTGCTCGTCAAAAGCCCGCCCATAGCCGCCATCCCAGTAAATAAAAGTACCGGGACTGCATTCTACATTTTTCCGCCCTGCATGAACAGGAAAAGTAGGCGTTCCACCGGCGATGATTACCGGGTTAAATCCAACACGCTGTAATTGCAGTGTTAGTTTTTCAACCGGCTCAAAGGCAGCATTGCAGCGTTCGGCACGTGCATTCAAATCCTCATTATGAATGTGCCCATCATACACATGCAAACCCATAATTTGGATGTCGGATAGCCTAACGCATTGCTCATACAGGTCAAAGGCTTTATCGGGAGCGATACCCGACCGGTTCATCCCCACATTCAGATCGATGTAAACCTTCAGAGTAAGCTGGTTTGCCGCAGCCAATTCAGCTATATGTTGCGCCGCCTGGTAATTATCTACGAGGCAGGAAAATTGTGTATCCGGGTATTGCTGTATCAAAGCAATCAGACGGTTTACCTTTGGGCCAATGGGTTGATAAGCCAGCAATACATCAGCGGCAGCGCACATGCCTAACATTTCAGCTTCGGCAATGGTAGCGCATTTAAACTTGCTGACGCCCGCATCCATCATTAAAGCAACAGCCTCCTTACACTTAGGCGTTTTCACATGCGGCCGTAGCCTGTCAACACTATCGATCTTGCTTTTTAATAAAGCGAGATTATATTTAACCCTTTCGGGATAAACAACCAATGCCGGCGTATCTAACAGATCAGCGTCCAACACATTAAACCACTCGTCCATTTTAATAAAAATTGATTGTTGTTATTCTAATTCAAAAAGGGCTTCAATCTCTACCGGGATGTTATCTGGCAGGGAGCCAAAACCTACGGCACTGCGTACGCCAACGCCATTTTCGGCACCCCAAACCTGCTTAAAAAGTTCGCTGCAGCCATTAATGATAAAAGGATGTTTTTCAAAATCGGGTGTACAGTTAACCATACCTAAAACCTTAATAACGCGTTTTACTTTGTTTAAACTGCCCAGGTTAGTTTTTATGGTTGACAATATAGCTAACCCAACCTGCCTTGCTGCCAGCTTACCATTCTCCATATCAATGGTATCGCCAATGCGGCCAATAATTAAGCTTTTATCATCCTTAACCGGACCATGGCCCGATACATACAGATATTTACCATCAATTAAGCAAGGTTTATAAACGCCGAGCGGTGATGGTGCAGGCGGAAGGCTCAGGCCTGTTTGTTTAAAGTTTTCTTCGGGAGTATTCATCGTATTGATTTTCTTAACTTATTATTTGAGATCTGTTGATCAATTATATCGCATTTTGTTTACAAATAACCTATAATTTTCCTGGTATTTATTGAGTAAGATTTCAATTTGACTAACAGTATAATACCTGGGAATCAAAGTCATAAACTGTTTAAAACTCAATATCGGTATCCGGAGGCAAAATATTTGCATTGAATCTCCTAAATAACTTTTCATTGCCTTTATCAGCAAGTATTTGCTAAACTATTGGTGATAATTATAATTGGCAAAACTGATAAAGTTATCCAGTCATAGGCGGTAAGGTCATGTACACCTTCACGAATATGATAGCCAATATTGGATCTGATTTGCTGTGTCTTGAGTTGTTTGGGAATAGGAGTTTGTTAAACAAATAAACATTAAGGCACATGTTTGTAATCCTCTTAACATAGCTACTAATATTAAATTTATAATTGAAGGCTTCAGTAATTCAATAAAAGTCTTTTTAGTATTATTCGGAGCAGTATGTAAGCTTATAATACCCTCACCTTAATATTCTTAAACGCTACAGGATCATGGTGGTCCTGTAGCTGAATGCGGCCCTTTTCAATCATGCCAAATACCGGCTCGGCCTTGCTGAATTTACTTGCGGCAACGCCATCCAGGTACGTTTTACTGCCACGGGTATAATCTAATATTTTAACGCCGTTTAGCCAATGCTCTACGTGTTTGCCTTTTGAAACTATGCGTATCGTATTCCATTCGCCCGGAGGGTTAACTTTTTTCCTGGCTTCATCCGGTGGCAATACATCATATAAAGAACCTAACAGGTGATTGGCCTGTTTGGTATCCTCGCTCAGCTTATCATCTATAATTTGGTATTCCATGCCCAGGTTACCGCCTTTATCATATTGATGACAAAAATATTTTATGCCCGTATTGGTTGCGGGTTCAATATTAAAATCGGCAGTAAATTCAAAATCTGAGTACTCCTCTGCAGTATAAATATCACCGCCATGAGCGCCTTTTTTAAGGGTAAGTGCACCATTAATTATTTCCCAACCACCGGGTGCTGCTGTTACAGGTGTATTATCTGCACTTGTCCAGCCATTGGCTGTGGTTCCATCAAAAAGCAGTTTCCAGTGTTCCCTTTTTTCTTTGCTGCTTAAGGTATTGTCTTTGGCTTTTTGACTAAAGGCAGTGGATATGATGGCACTGATTACCAATGTTAAAAATACTTTTCCCATAATTTTTGATTTAATTACAGTCAAAAATAACATTAAAAATCATATGGCACTACTGTCTTCAATCAGCGGCTTATCAATAAATAGGCTATATTTAAGATATCTCCCATTTCAGGGTCGTGCAATCGGCTAACATGCAGATATACGAGCATGAGCCTATATGCGGAAGAGGCTTATACACCATAACCTTCAGTAAACGAACCATTACAAAACCTATAAATAGCCTTGCCCATAAAATAGTCTCCACTTCCGAACCGCAATAAAATTGATGACAAGGGGAATAATTAGTCTCAAACAGGGGAGAAATGCCTCCCCTTTAATACCCATACTGAGATTTATATCTTCAGTTCTTAGGGATTAACCCCTTGGCACATCATTTGACTTTTAATTAATTATATTAATAATAATTATGGAAAATCATCGAATCAATCTATTACGCTCACTTTTTGCATTGAGTGATTTAATGTTATTAAACATATGTTTGTTTGCAAGCCATTATTTATCAAACAAATACGGAAGTGCTATTAATCATAATATTTACCTGAATAATATTTTTATCTGCAATGCCGCCTGGGTTTTAAGTGCAGGCTTATTTAAACTTTACAGCAAATCCACTATTTACAAATTTAAAAACATCTGTAATGCCACCTGGAAGTGCATTCTATTACACAGTGCCCTTACCTGTAGTTATATGCTGTTAACCAGTAAGGCCGGCTTCCCGTTAAATTACATGCTCTCATTTTACGGATTGACAATAATTAGCTTTTTTATAAGCCGTTTTGCCTGCATAGCTTTTGAAAAGATGGGAAACTTGGATTTTGATAAGCGAAACCGAAGCATTATGCTACAGTAATGACAGCAAGAAAAACAGGGGAATTTTTAATTTTATTATACCTACTTAAGCTATTGATATGACATATGAAGAATACAGCACAGCGTTAACTTTTAAATTAACGCTAACCAAACAAAAAACGTTTGTAATGTTTAATACATTAAAGGGCTCCAAGGGTTATCTTGATACACGCGAACAGCGTTTATACCTGGCAAAAGTAGCTGAATTTCTTTCTATAGCAAACCAGTGTGAAAGCCTGTTAAACCTCTTTTTAGAGGGCAAGGTAAATCCGTTTGACGAAATGATAAATCCGTTTAAGGATATAATTAATCAAAGTGATAGGATAAAAAGAACTGAAAGCATTCATTTTAACAATTAACCAGGGGCTAAGACCATAAGTCTTTTCAAAATAACATTTTATTAGTTATTTTCTTTTTGTTCCTTTACTTAGTACATCCCAAAAAGCAACATCCTCTTTACCTAAAACCCATACCGATATTCCTCTTAATTTGTATTTTTGTAAGATGGATAATTTAGGTTTTAATGATTGTGCATCTTCAATATAAACATATTCATATACACCGTCGTTATCCCAAACCGCATAATTGCAGCCTGCTTTTTCATTCCATACCGGCTTTGCATTATATTTTCCGAGCAGGTATTGTACTGCATTATATCCTATTTGTTGTCCATTAGAAAATCCACCTTTTTCTTCTGTATAATCGGGGTACCAATGAACGGAATAGTCTGGAATACCCAGTGAAAGTTTTTGCGCGGGAACGCCCTCTTCCAGCAGATATTTAACTATACGCTCCATCCAGTCAACCCCTGCTACAGGCCCCGGTGGTGTACGCCTGGTGTGTTGATCATAGGTCATGATCGACAGAAAATCACCCGCCTCTGCCAACTCTTTAAAATTATAACCTGCCCTCCAATTCTCAAACAAAAAACTATGATAAGCAGTTGGCCCTCCTACATTTTCAATAGTATGAACCAGCGCTGCCGAGAGTTGTAGTTTCTCCTGGTGCAAAGCTTCGGCAGTTTCTTTAAAAAAGGAAGTAAAACTATCACGATCTGTAATATTAAGGCCCTCCATGTCAAATTGCCAGCCATCAAGCCCATATTGCTTTGCATACAGCAGCATCATGCCAATAGCACGTTTACGCGCTACCGGATTAGTTACAATATTATGCAGTAAAACCGTGTTAAAACCCGTGTTTACAATTAAAGGCATAACTTTTATATGATTAGCCTTTGAAATCTCAAGCAGCCTGTGGTCAACCGATCCCGACAAAACACCTTCTTTACTGATTAAAAACACCTGCGGACAAACAATCGAGATCTGCGATACATTTTTACGGAAACTTTCAAAAGAATCCGGGCTATCCGTCATGTAAAACAGGTTTTCAGAACGCACTTGTGCACGAATGCTAAAAACTGATGACAGGATAATCAGGGTTGTAAAAATGTGCTTTTTCATAAAATTAGTTGTAAATATTGTGGTAGATTGTTAAATATCCCTGGTTAATGGCGACTTGCTTCTTCTATAGCTTCACGTATACTTCCATATTTTTTCAGCAGGCCTTCGGCAGTTTGTTCATCAACGCCGGTTTCCTTCATAATTATATTCACACCCCGCTTGTATAATTTTGAATTATTTAACTGCATGTCAATCATCTTATTTCCTCTCACCTTTCCAAGGCCTATCATAACAGATGTGGTTAGCATGTTCAGCACAAGTTTTTGTGCAGTACCGGCTTTCATTCTGGTTGAACCGGTTAAAAACTCAGGCCCAACTACAACCTCAACCGGGTATCGCGCCTCGCGCGAAATAGGGCAATCAGCATTACAAACCACACAACCGGTAACAATACCCTGTGCATTTGCTGCTTTCAATCCGCCTAAAACGTAAGGCGTAGTACCTGAAGCAGCTATACCAACAACCACATCCTTATGGTTAACCCCGTAGGCTTCCATATCTTTCCAGGCTTGTTTATCATCATCTTCCGCATTCTCCACTGCTTTTCTTATCGCACTGTCGCCGCCTGCAATAATGCCGATAACCATATCGGCAGATACACCAAAGGTTGGCGGGCATTCTGAAGCATCTAAAACACCTAACCTCCCACTTGTACCTGCACCTATGTAGAATAGCCTTCCACCCGCTTTCATTTGCCTGGTAACAGCAGCAGAAAGTTCTTCTATTTGCTTCATGCTTTTTTTAACCGCTAATGGCACGGTTTGGTCTTCATCATTTATACTTTGCAATATATCGCTAAGTGACAATTCGTGAAGATTATGGTAATTAGAATCTTTTTCTGTTGTTAATTCCATCTTATTAAAATATGATACCGAAATTCGATTAGTCTATTAGCTTACAGTTTTATTAGTTTTTTACAACAGGTTTACTGTTAACAATTGCTTTATAATACATATCCAGAATACGCGGCCTTAAATTGATTTTTGATACGCCAAATGTTTTACCATCATCAGGATAGGTACGGTTGGATAGGAATATATATACCAAATTATATTTAGGGTCAACCCATACATAAGTTCCTGTGTAACCGCTATGGCCAAAGGCCTGTTCAGACCTGTAATCATCTGGTTGCTGGTTGTCGCTTATACGATCATAACCATAGCCGCGCTGACTAACTTTTGACTGACGGGAAGTAAACATTTTTACAGTACCCGGATTGTAGTAACTTTTCCCTCCGTATACGCCCTGGTTTAATAACATTTGATAAAATATAGCCAAATCGTTTGCATTAGCAAATAAACCCGCGTGCCCTTCTACCCCACCAGCCATAGCTGATCCGGGATCATTTACATACCCTTGTACCAGCATATTCCTGAACCAATTATCATTTTCTGTAGTAGGCACAATCCTTGATTTAGCAAACCGGTTACGCGGTAAAAAACCGGTAACCTGTAAACCTAAAGGCTGATAAAGCTCATTAGTTGCAAAATCATTTAGCTTAGTATGGGTAACCTCTTCTACCACTTCCTTCATCATATACATACTTAGGTCACTGTACACAAATTTACCTCTTGTATGCCCCTCAGATTTGAGGGTAACGGGCCACATAACCTCATTAAAATAATTGGCCCGTAAATAATAATTATCAGCCACCTTAGTTGGATAGGCTGCCGACGAATCCCGACTCATATCTGCCGGTTTAAGCTGCTCATAAAATTTAATATACGGTGTAAATCCCGCCTCATGCAGTAATGCCTCTTTAATTTTCACGTCACGCTTGTCCGGCGCATTCCTAACTAACGCAACATATTTGCTTAT
>JAQBOY010000075.1 GCA_028287805.1 Mucilaginibacter sp. | reverse complement strand
TATTTGCAATTACGAAATCTATCGTACATCTTTGTACGAAGATATTCGTATGATAAAGATTATGGAGCTGAAACCAACAGAAAGCGAACTGGAAATATTACAGGTGATTTGGAAAAAAGGGCAATGTACAGTACGTGACGTACATGAGGAGCTGGCTAAAAATAAAGACGCCGGGTATACCACTACTTTAAAGTTAATGCAAATTATGCACGATAAAGGCCTGGTAGAACGTGATACTACTGCAAAGACCCATTTGTATAAAGCGCTGATTACCCGTGAGCAGGCGCAAAGTACGGCTTTGGATAAAATTATTGATACCGTATTTAAAGGTTCAACCGCCGACCTGGTTATACAGGCATTAGGACACCACAGGGCATCAAAAGAAGAAATAGCGGCTATAAAAGATTATCTGCACCAGTTTGGTGGCAGAGATTAAAGATTAGCAATTAATTAGGGAGCGATAATAGATTGGGTAGGCATAATAACAAAAGATGGATAATTATTAAAAACGTTAAGTATAAATTTTACCAGTTATGGAAAACCTATTGTATAACATTAGCCAGGTTTTAGGCGTCACCATCATCCATTCCTTATGGCAGGGGTTGCTGATCTATGTTATGTTGCGTTTAGTGCTTCTAAGCAGGCCTTCACTATCATCTGTTAAAAAATATAATCTGTCGGTACTGGCTTTACTAAGCATGTCGGTTTGGTTTGTTTATACTTTTTATGCTGAGGCAATGGCTTATGACTGGCATCCGGTAACCGTAGTTTCCACAACGCCATTTTTCGCCTCTTTAAATCTGCCTTTACCTGTTTTAACCCTTACTGATTATCATACAAGCTGGTACGCTATTGTTAAAAGTTACCTGCCTTATATCTCCGTTTTATATGCTGTAGGTTTATTGATTAATCTGGCCAGGCTGGGCATTGCCTGGAGCCGCATACGTGTAATTAAACAAAGTATGATCCTTGCCGAAAATCTGCAGCAGCAAATTGATAATTTCTCACGTCAATTAAATATCCGCAAGCGGGTACAGGTAAGCTTTAGCCGTTTGGTTGATGTGCCTTGTGTAATTGGTTGTTTAAAACCCATACTTTTATTACCCATTACTTTAACATTTCAATTATCCGCAGAAGAAATTGAAACTATCCTTTTGCATGAACTTTCGCATATTAAAAGTAATGATTACCTGCTAAATGTAGTACAGCAGATCATCAACGTATTGTTGTTTTTTAACCCCTTTGCATTGTTAGTCAACCGCATAATCAGTACCGAAAGAGAAAATCGTTGCGATGATGTGGTTGTGCAAACTACCGGTAATCCGCTTACCTATGCTTATGCCCTGTTAAAGCTGGAGGAAACCAGGCAAAGGAATTTAAAACTGGCGTTGGCTGCCACTCAAAACAAACATCATTTATTAACCAGAATTGAACGCATTATGAAATCAAAGAAACCAATAGGCAACATTCGCCCCATTTTACTGGCCGTGGTATTATTTGCAGTGGGACTGAGTAGTATAGCCTGGTTAAACCCCGAAATTAAGAATGGAAAAATCGCCTTAAAAAAGGTAAATACAACAGTTAAAATATGGGCAGCGGTAAAAAGCGAAGAAATAGCTGATAAAGTGCCGGTTACGCATCAGCATAAAAGCAAATCCCAGTTTAATTATGTAACAGATACCACACGGCATGACCAACTGGCTGATACAATTAAAAATAAGAAAGCGAAAATTAAAATTATTGTTGAGGACGAGAACGGTAATAAAAAGGAATATAATTCTGTAAATGCTATGCCTGAATCTGTAAAGCGCGATTTTTATAAAGAAAACGGGGGCTCAAATTTTATGATGAATGATTCCGGCTTCCGTAAAATGCGTAAATTTTACGCAAGCCCCGAATGGAAAAAGCAGGTGGAGGATATGCGGAATAAGGCGTTAGTAATGGCTAAAAAGGTTAATAGCCCCGAGTTTAAAAAACAGGTAGAAGTGATGAAACTGCATAGTGAAGCGATGGCTAAAAAAGCGAACAGTCCGGAGTTTAAAAAGCAGGTTGAGGAATTGAAGAAAAAGGGCGAGGAAATGGCTAAATATTATGATAGCCCTGAATGGAAGAAGCAAGTTGAAGACATGCAGGTGCAAGGTGAAAATATGGCTAAATACTATGATAGTCCTGAGTGGAACAAACAGGTGGAAGAAATTACCAAAATGGGTGTAGAACTGGGTACAAAATACATCAACAGCCCCGAATGGAAAAAGATGCAGGAAGACATTATAAAACAGGCTGAAGAAATAGTTAAACAAATTGGTAACCAGGAGGAATGGAAAAGTGAAGGTGATATGCAGCAGTCACCTAAAGACCATGCCAGGAAATCAACTGGTAAAAAACTTCAGAAGAACAAGAAGGCTGAGCTTAAAGAGCGTCCTGAAAAGCCGGAAAAGCCAGAACGTCCAGAAAAGCCAGAGCGTCCGGAAAGACCAGAGCGCCCGGAAAAGCCTGTACAACCATAATAGCCAATTTGAAGAGGGTAGCTGAGCGAAGGATAATAAAAATAGAATGTTTATGGCGGTATGGCGACGGAGGTAGCAATTTTGGATAAGAAGTAGCCGAAAAATTATGTAAATTTAACACGCATAATTGTCTTACTATGAATACCACCGCCCAAAAGCTCGAGCTTGAATTAAAAAAAGTTTTTTCCGGACAACCCTGGTATGGTTCACCTATCTATGCCATTTTAAATGAGGTGACCTTTGAATCAGCTTATGAAAAACCGGCCGGGCACGTGCATAATATCGCCGAAATTATACTGCATATGCTGAGCTGGACAGAAGAGGTAATTGACCGCCTTAATGAAAAACCGGCAAGCATGCCGCTAAGCGGCAACTGGCCCCAAACCGGTGCGCCTGATGAGCAGAAATGGAAAACCTGGATTGATGATCTTAAATTAGTGAACGCCAACCTGGTTAAAACTATTCGCGATTTTCCCGCGGAAAAATGGAACGAACCAATTGTTGATGAGCGTCCCGGTAAGCCGGTAACTACTTATGAAGAACAGGTATATGGCTTTATTCAGCACCAGATATATCATTCCGGACAAATAGCCTTATTAAACAGGATAGTAATTGGCTAAAGCAAAAATGCCAGGTCTGCACCTATGTTGCTGCTTAAAAGCTTATTAAAGAATTCCCGAATCTGATTATAAAATTCGCAGTGGTAATGCTCCTTCCCGGGAGTTAGTTGCACAGGCTATTTTGCCTAAAAATTAATTATTTTATTAATTTAATAAAAAAGAGTTAATTTTGGGTCCGTTTTCTTTTATAAACCGAATTTAATAACAATAGTCTAATGAACAGTACCATTTTTCCGTGGAAGATGA
>JAQBOY010000343.1 GCA_028287805.1 Mucilaginibacter sp. | reverse complement strand
ATGCCGAACCTGCTCCGTTCGATGAATCAAAATTCCCCTTTATATAGACCAATGGGTGGGCCGGATCAATAAAGGGCTTTAAATACACATTCAGTGTCATACTTTTTACACTGTTCAACCATTTATTGGCTGCAGAATCCAGGTCATAATTCAGGTTGTTATTACCACCCGGGTTATCATATGAAATAGAAATCTTGATATCATCTGTGTTTACAAAATAAAATGGCGAAGGCAATGCCTGTTGCAGCATTTTAGCGGGATCAAGTTTATTAAGCAGCTGGTAACCCTTATCCAATATGTTTATGCCATAATTAGCCATATCCATATCCGGCACATCGCCAACATTGGGGAATATCCCGGTAGAATTAAGCAGGTGGAAGGCGTCTGCAAACTTCGCTAAAGGAAAGTCTTTGTCTTTTGATAACAACTGGCTAACGCCTGCCCTGTAAGCCGGTAACTGGAACAATACCTTTTGTGTACCTGTATTTTGCAGCAGGCCAATATCAATAGTAGACGTATCCGGGGCTTTCAGCAGGTCAATGGGATTAGCCAGCCTAAGCTTTTCATTGGAATAATCGGGAAGCCCGGTTGGGAGCAGCTTTCCTATTTTTATTAACGGAACCGCCGCATTATTATTTATAGCCGTTACGCTGTCATTTTTATGGCTGTGTTGTACAACACTCCATGAGCCATCTTTTGGCAGTATGGGTGTTCCTAAAGCCGTACCTGTAAAAACAGGGCTTGATGCACTTTGATCTAAAGAGCTGCTTACCTGTACACTGTTAAGCCTCATTTGCTGGCCCGAGCCACCAATGTTTACCTGGCAATCCACAGGGCCGCCCAAACCTCCATTCTGCGAATCTAATAACTGCTTAAATATTTCTTTTGATATTGGCTCACCACTTGGCGCCAGCTGCACATAGCCCAATAATTTTTTTGAAGGCACTTTTCCGCTTGCCGCGGCCCCCTGTACCACATTATCAATTTGTATATCTGCGTCATAATATACAGGCTCAAGAATTACTTCCTGCGTTACCCCACCTGCCGGCACATTGGCTATTAGCTGTGTTGAAGGATCAATATACTTACCAGAGTTACGGGACCAGGTAGTTTTAAATTGTGGGAGATCGTTTTCTATAATATTTTTGATATTAAAAAACCCTTTCACTACTCCGGGATGAATTTCATAAGGACTATCTGTATGCGTACCACTTTTATCATTGTATGAAAAATCATAAACCCCGTCTGTCAGTGGCTGCCAGCCGCTATCTACCCTGTAAATAATGGCGCTTCCGACTCTGTATATGGTGATGGTCCGTACCGTTTTAGCACCATGTGGGTAAATAATAGATTTCACCTGAATGACCTCCAACGATGTCCTGCCTACAAATACATCAAATTTAGCCTTACTGACTGCTGCTATACTTGCTTCAGGGTCCAGCCAGTTACTGAATATACTTGCGCCGTAACCTGAAAAATCGATTCGTTCTAATGGAACACCTACCGAACGAACAGTAGGTGGGGCAAACAATAAATTAAAAATTCCATCCACATCAGGGCCCAATATGCTGCTATTGGTAATTCCACCCACTTGGTCAAGGACGTTTCTTAACTGTACCGTAAAGCCCGGAAAAGATGGGCTGTTTTTAACAGCTGGGTCCTGCTGCCCCTGGGCGGTGATCTGCAGGCCGCCGCTTGCCTTTTTGGCAGGTGCATTTTTTACATGCGTTTGAGTAACATCAAAATCCTGGGTAACAATGCTTAGTTGCGGTGGTACATATCCTTTACCAAATTTACCCGCGTTATTAAATAAGGCCAATGAACGCATGCCAAAGGGCAGCGTAAAGATTGATGCGGTAACCAGCGCTTTCTTTAAGGTTTCATTTTGATTATAGGTATCGACAATGAAATTACTGACTGGCTTTGGAGCAATGGTTACCGGCTTCTCGCTGTTGTTAAACAACTGGGTCGGCCCGCCGTCATCACCAAACAACAGCCATCCTAAAGGCGGAGCAGGATCGCCCGATTTTTTAGGCGGATTCGTTAAGTTATAGGTAGGTTCCCAGGTTATTTCAGGAAGGGTGAATGCCCTGATGAATTTACCCGGTGTAGAAAGGTCCATACCAATAATCTGCAACATAAAAGGATCCCCCGAATTATCCACAGGCGTTACGGAATAATGTCTGTCGTCAACGTTTACCTGAATGTTCATCGTTGAAAAAGAAACCCCCATCAGGTCGGCATTGGTTGATACATCCAGCATAGCCAAACTATATTTGCTAAAAGCGCCTGTGCTGTTATTCCACCGCTGTTCGGGTGTAGGTGTTGCAACCTGTTCATTAACAAGGGCATTAGCCGGATTTAAGGGCTCTGCCCCAGACAGGTTATTTGCTCGTACCGCAGCAAAAGCATTGGCCGTTAAAGGTATAATAGCGAAAGATACCAATGGCAATGCCGGGTTAGTATTTGGCGGCACTGGCCATCTTACCCTGCATATGAGGAGGTCTATCACTGCGGAGAGTGGCAGTTCATTGGTTGTTCCGGTATCTATGTTACCTTGCCGACGTCGCCAAATGTCGGATAATACGTAAGTTGATGCATAAGGGTCGGGCAAAGTGGGCAGCAGTGAATAAAGGCCAAAACCAATATACATTGATGCGGTTTTAAAAGTATCAGGAGTATCCAGCGTGCCGTACAATAATACCGAAGCCGCCGGTGTAATGGTCAGCAACGCATTGGTAAGCGCTATGGCTTCCTGCGGATATTCGGGATTGACTATTCCCGGTTTAGCAGGATAATCCTGGGCAAGCAATTGGGTATCATATAAAAAGAAAAGTTTTGCGGAAGGTGTATAATAAAGGAATACCAGGCCCGCTGTTCCATTAACTGCTACCGGGCTCCCGTTTACACGTAAAGGCCTGTCAATATTCGCGTTAAAGGCTGCCGTTGTAGCCAGCAGTTCTTCCCCTTCCTGTATACTTAAATAATATAGGGTAAATAAATTGGCATAGTTGATGTTTAAGGTAGATAAGTAACCAGTATTTTCATTAGCCCATAAATTATACACTTGACTGCCATACAAATTACCTGCAAAGACATCAGCGACGCCGATTATACCTGGCGCAGCTGATAATAGTGGAAATCTCAGCTCAGCAAATCCTCCTTTAAGGCCTGCCCAGTTTGCCTGTAAACCAGGTTTGCAAATTACTGCCAGGGC
The DNA here is from genome assembly GCA_028287805.1 of Mucilaginibacter sp. GTDB lineage: Bacteria > Bacteroidota > Bacteroidia > Sphingobacteriales > Sphingobacteriaceae > Mucilaginibacter. Next base: position 7,130 of record JAQBOY010000343.1, on the reverse strand, counting down.
CCCTGTCCCGGCCGCTGTATTGGTCCTTGTTACATCTATCACCATTAAGGGCAGCTCCCAGTAGCCTTCCCATATTTCCGCCTTCCCTTGAATGGTAAAAAAAGGAGAATCGCACTTGCTGACTATAAATTGAGGTGAAGCAACCGTAAAGGGAACGAGGATGCTGTTCAGAACAGCATTATAAACAATTTTTTGCGAGGCATCATAGTGAAAGGTATTACTGCTGCCGTATAAATTCCATGATGCATCAGCTATCCCCGTCACCTTGGCTAACGGGCCTGAAAAAGAAAAACTAAACTGAGTTGGCAGCTTTACTCCTGCATTCATGGCATCTATACCGATATTATCGGGCGACACCGTGGTATCTACAGGTTGCTTCAGGTCGAGTAATACGTTACAGCCCGTACCTGTAGGAATGATAATGGTTTTATTGTTTACAAACAGTTTCTTGCTGAAAGATAAAGATCCGCCGCTTACCGTTAACCCGGTATAGTTATTTGCGGGAGCGCTATTATCAAACAGGCTGGAATGTATCCATACACTACCCGATGCTATTGTATAATTGTCCGAGCCCTGCAAAATTGTGAAAATGCTCTCATCAACCGGCAAAAGCAATACGGGTACAGATGTGTCGGCAGCCAGGTAAACGGCTATAAACTCTTCAAAAAAATATTTTTTAAACCATTCCCGAAGGCTTGGATTAGCATGAACCGGATTCATCGCCTGTAAAACACCTGCCCCTTTAACCTCGGTTGTTGACTCAACATCCTTTAAATTATTTCTGAGTCCCTGGAAAATTGCAGGGCCATGTTCCAGCAGCAGATCGCCTTCTGGCAAGGCCGTATTTTCTTTAAAGTTAAATCCTGTTTGTCCTGGCAAAAGGGTTGCGTTTTCCTCTTCAACATCCGGTTTTCCCCGGCTTTGCAGGGTAATAGTTTGCCGCAGATTATTTAAAAGGTCAGGCGTAACTGTTTGTGTTATTTCCGTATCTGAGCTACCTGTAGTGGAGGTATTCAAGTCCGCAGAAAGCCCCTGCAATAACTTAACAATGTCCTGAGCGGTCATAGGAAGAATTTTTAAGGTTATTGAAAATTGGTAGCGGCAATCTATTACATATTTTGGATTTATTTTGTAAAAAGGCTTGACAACAAAGAACAAAACAATCCACAAATGTTAATAAATTTAATTCTTGAGAAATATTAAGTAACCAAAGATTAAATTTGGCGTTAATTTAGCGATATGGCACTCAAAGCTTTGTTTTCGCCAGCCCTTGGATTTGAGTGTATGGATGCGGGCATGTCAAACCCTAATTGTGGGGAAGGTTTTCGTCGTTGGCTGACAAATACTTGAGACACAAACCGGAGACCGGCTTGTATTGTCATAGTGAATATCTGAACCAAAATAGAGCGTACTGCAAAAGGTGTGCATCTTGTCAAAGCACCTTTTGTTTATAAGCCGGAATGCGTTAATGTGAAGTTGTGTGCAAAATATTGTATAGATAGGCGGATAATAAGAATTTGTACCTTGTTGCTATAAAATAGTAAACACCTCTTATGGGCTTGTTTGCCAATTTGTTGTAGCCCTTTTTATATTAATATTTATTTATGCCAACTGGAATTAGTGTGGTTATTTGTTGTTTCAACAGCGCAACCCGAATTAAACCAACGTTAAAACACCTTTATAAACAAAAGGGAATTTCCACTTTTTTATGGGAAGTAATTTTGGTGAATAATGGATCGGCCGATAATACTTCGGAAGTAGCGATTAATGTATGGGATTCCTTTATTATGGAGAAGCCCAAATTCAAAATTGTTGATGAACCGACCCCGGGTCTTTCTTTCGCCAGACAAAAAGGCATAAATGAATCCTATTTCGACTATATTCTTTTTTGCGATGATGATAATTGGCTTGATGAAGATTATTTGATCGTTGCTTTAAATAGCATGCAAGAGGACCCAAGCATAGGGGCATTGGGAGGCACAGGATACCCGGTTTTTGAAAAAAAAGAGACGCCATATTTTTGGGTTAATCAATATCACGCCCTGGCGGTTGGCATCCAGTCAGAAATTGACGGAGACATTACAGATGAACGGGGGGTGCTTTACGGCGCAGGTATGATCGTCAATAAGCTTGCTTATAAAAACTTAATAGAAAATTTTCAATTTGAATTTCAGATATCCGACAGGATAGGAAATACCTTGCTTAGTAGCGGAGATCATGAATTGTGTTTAGCTTTAAAAAAAATCGGTTTTAAAATTCATTATTCAAAGAGCTTAACGTTTAAACATTATATTCCCGGCTATAGAACCACGATTAAATATTATAAGCGCCTGTTTCTTGGTTTCGGAATGTCTAATGCCATGTTATCGATATATTATGTAAATAAGGGAAGTTTAAATAACATTAAAAATGACTATAGATATATAGCTATGAGATGTTTAAAAAATATAGTTTTTACAAGCGCTTTCTTGCTAAGAAAGGGATACTTTTTTAATAAAAACAACTATAAGTATTTAGATAATGTTCATTGTTTGTATAGCAACATGGGCCATCTCAAAGCAATTATCAAAATCAAGAATTTATATAAAACACAGTTTTCACGTTATCCTTTATTTAAACAATAATCTAAAAAGCAGCTATCTTTCAGAATCTACTACCTAAAAAAAAACAATCATGATTTCTGATCGAACTCCACTATTTCCGCCTAAAATTAAACCTGTAGTTGGCTACGATAGCCGGCCCTTGTGGTCTGTTGTGATCCCTACCTATAATTGCAGCAATTTTTTACCGCAAACACTAAATAGCGTGTTAGCACAAGCCCGGAGCCTGGACGAGATGCAAATAATGGTTGTGGATGATTGCAGCACAGATGGCGAAGTACAGCCAATTGTGGAACGGGTTGGAAAGGGAAGGGTAGATTTTTTTAGACAAAACGAAAACGTAGGCAGTTTGCGAAATTTTGAAACTTGTATAAATAAATCCCGGGGTCAATGGATCCACATATTACATGGAGACGATCAGGTGAAACCGGGATTTTACTCGGAGATTGAAAATTTATTTAACCAATATCCGACTGTTGGTGCGGCCGTTACCGGTTTATCGGCCATTGACGAAAATGGCGCTGTTTTGTTTCACTACGGTCGGGTTCAAAGTCACTTGGGAGCCATTGAGAACTGGTTACAAAAAATTTCGGCACGTCAATTTTTTGAGTCATGTGCAATTGTTGTAAAAAGAACCGTATATGAAGAATTGGGAGGGTTTTATGGTGTTCATTATGGGGAGGATTGGGAGATGTGGGTGAGAATCGCCTCGAAATATCCGGTAGCCTATTCGCCTCAACTTCTTGCTTTATATCGGCTTCATGGTAATAACATAAGTACCAGAGCCTTTTCTACCGGACAAAACTTCAAAGACATACAAACTGTAATAAACATAATTCAAAAGTATTTGCCCGTTGAGAAAAGAAAAGAGGCTAAAAATATGGCTAAAAAGCATTTTTCCCTCTACTTTACTAACAACGCGCAAAATATTTATAAAAACCACGGAGACCCAACAGTCGCTTTAAAACAAGCCACAGGGGCTTTAAGTTTGCATTTTAATAAAAGTACTCTTGTTTCATTATTGAAGCTATATATGAAAATTCTCCTAAGGTATCAAAAGCGATTATAACAGTCTTAGAAGCTCCTGCCAGCATGCCTGTTTCCGGATTTTTCTGAAAGATTTTGACCAAGGCAAATAATTTTATAAAGCAACCAAACATACATCAGCATGTATTGGTTTATCTAACTGAAACACAACCTGACATTGTGCAAAATACAATAATTATCACTTTATGTTAAACAGCCATGCACTGATAAGCGTCATCATTCCCTGCTATAATCAGGGGCGCTATTTAACAACAGCCATAAATAGCGTGCGGTCACAAACATACAGGCACTATGAAATTATTGTTATAGACGACGGATCTGACGACAATACGAAGGATATAGCTGAGGCTTTCTCAGAGGTTATCTATGTGTTTCAACAAAATCAAGGTCTTGCAGCAGCACGAAATACCGGCATCGATCACAGCAGGGGAGAATTTCTTGTTTTTCTGGATTCAGACGACTGGCTATTGAACACAACATTAGAAACTAACTTAAGTTACCTGTTAAAAAAACCAGAAATTGCATTTGTATCCGGGGCTCATAAAATTTACTATGAACAGGATCGCAGCTGGCATGATATTATCAAAGACGTTGAAAATAACCATTATTGCAAACTTTTAGAAAGTAACTATATAGCCATGATTGCGTCGGTTATGTTTCAACGATGGATATTCGATGTTTTCAGGTTTGATACCAAATTGAAACTTTGTGAAGACTATGATTTGTATTTGAAGATTGCGAGAAAGTACTCGATTTACCATCATTTGGAGATGATGGCTGTTTATTACATTCATCATAATAATAGCTCAAATAACTCTTCTATGATGTTAAAAAGCGCATTATTTGTATTGGATAGACAAAAAAGCACTTTGACAAACGATCAAGAAAAATATTGGTTTAAATCAGGGCAAAGTTTTTGGAAAAGTTGGTATACCCCAATAATATACAGAAAATTAGTTGCTCTTCGGCTTGAAAATAGTGCTATTGACGATCTTGATGTTAAAACCTTACGTCGATATAATAAGCGGCTATTTATCAAATTTATAAAAGAAAAATATTCCATGTCTTTAAGGAATGGTTTATTGCGAACAAGGGCAAATATAGGAAGGTTAATTCCCGGGTATTTTTTCAAAATGTTCGGTAAGTCCTATGTTCCTAAACAGGGAAAAGTAAAGATGGGCGATTTTAACCGGACAAGTCCTTTTAGTGAACAATTTGGTTATGATCGTGGTGGGCCGATAGATCGGTATTATATAGAAAACTTTCTCAAAAACAATGTATTAAAAATTAAGGGCAGGGTTTTGGAAATTGGAGACAATGAATACACCTTAAAATATGGCGGATCTTGCATAACAACAAGTGACATTTTACATATTGACGAAAATAACCCAAAGGCAACTTTTGTAGGTGATTTAAGCAGTGCTGTTCATATACCAGGCGATATTTTTGATTGTATAATATTAACGCAAACTTTGGATCTTATTTATGATTTTAGGGGAGCTATTGAAACTTGTTATCGAATATTAAAGCCCGGCGGAGCTTTACTAATTACGGTGCCTGGAATTAGCCATATAGGACACGATGAATGGGGTAAATTTTGGCTCTGGTCATTTACAGGTACTTCACTTAAAAAGATGATAGCAGAATGCTTTTCCATCAAAATGATGGAAGTAGAAACTTTTGGAAATGTACTGGTAGCCACCGCTTTTTTATATGGCATGGGATTACCGGAACTTAAAAAAGAACAATTGGATAAAACGGATCCGCATTATCAGGTGATTATTGCGGCAAGTGCTATTAAGTAATAAAAGTTAAGAAGGTGGTTTAGTTTTGAGTCTGTTCAGTAAATATTTTCGAAAAAAACATAAAGCGATCGTTTTGATGTATCACCGTATTGGTGATCTCAAAACCGACCCGTGGCAATTAGCTGTCAGCCCGGAAAATTTTAATAGCCAAATAAAGATAATAAAGGAAAATTTCAAGACGTTGTCAATTAATGAGTTAGTAAAACAGCTCAATAAAAATGTAATAGATACAGACAGTATATGCATCACTTTTGATGATGCATATATAGATAATTATTTAGTTGCAAAGCCCATTTTAGAAAAATTTGAGTGTGCTGCTACTTTCTTTATACCAACAAGTTTTATTGGACAACAACAGCAATTTTGGTGGGATGAATTAGAAACAATTCTGTTGCACCAATACCGGCTGCCAAAAAAAATTGAGCTGACATTTAATGGCCAAAAATTTGAATTTAGTTTAGAAAATGAAACGTTAACCGACAGAGATCGGCAAGACCATCAATTATGGATCTGGCCTAATACTCCTCCTACTGAGCGCTGTGAGTTGTACTTAAAGATCTGGGAACGATTAAGGCCATTATTATATGAACATATAGCCTATTATATGAGTGAAATTAGAAAATGGGCGGGGTATGAGTTTGGCGGTTCGCCAGATAATTTTCCCATGGACAGCAGCCAAATTAAAGAGCTTTCTGATCACCCATTATTCAGTCTTGGCGTACATACACAAACACACCCTGCATTGACATCTCATCCATTGGAAATACAGCGTAGTGAAATTGCCAATTGCAAAACTTACCTGCAACAGCATTACGAAAAAAAAGTAGATGCAATAGCATATCCCTACGGAATTTATAACGACGTTACCCTTTCAGTAGTTAAAGAGGAGCAAATTTCCGCTGGTTTTACAACTAAGGGAGAAGTGATAACAGCACGTTCCCACCCATTGTTTTTAGGCCGGTTTCAGGCGAAAAACATTGACGGGGCAGAATTTAAGGATCAACTTTATGAATGGCTTGACAGCAAAAGATAATATTCATTAATTTTTGTCGAAATTGATCTGCAAAAACAGAGCGGCTCAGTGAAGCCGGGGGGCGTTCCGCTGATAATCCAATAGGCGATTGGTACGGCCTGAAAAAAGGTCTGCGCGGGCGCTTAGCAACCTTATATACAATCGTATATCATGTTTAATTTATGATTTTATCCCAATCCATAGAGAATCGTATAGTTTATAAAAAACAAAGTCATTTGATTTATTAATTATTTGATTAACAACATGGGTGGGGCCTAATTCAGGGCGGTTATTATAATAGTCATGAAATGCAATAAAACCTCCTTTTACAACTTTATGTGCATATAGTTTGTAATCATTTAGGCAACCCTCAATGGAGTGATCACCATCAATAAACAAAAAATTTATAGCGGTAAATTCATCCGGAAAATCATAGGAATAGCCTTTTTTAGTAACGATTTTTGAAGCCACGTTAAGTCGTCTAATGTTGTTTTGGAAAACTGTCAACAGATCGTTCCCAACCTTGCCATCAAAATAATCTTTTTCGCTTTGTGTATCAAATCCGGCATCTGCATTAAATGGATCAATGGCATATAATTTACCAGACCGAATACCTTTTGCCAGGCAAAAAGTACTTTTTCCCTGCCAGCTACCTATTTCAACAAC
>JAQBOY010000037.1 GCA_028287805.1 Mucilaginibacter sp. | reverse complement strand
ATTTTGTCAACCAGTGTAGTCTTACCGTGGTCAACGTGAGCGATAATCGCTATATTTCTTATTTTTTGCATGTAAATGCGCCTCTAAATTTGGCGCAAAGGTATGGTTAATAAGTGAATTTTAAAAGTAATACCTTGATTTAGCAATAAAGGTTACATTAATATAACTACCTGACTACATTAGCAGATAGATAAATATTGAATTATTATTCACATATTCCATCTTATCTCTCTTACTTTTATCTCTTCAATTTAGGCTTTGATTATTAGGTGGGAATAGTTTTTATGTCATATAAATCATACTATTCTATCTGTATATACGTATATAGTATAAATGTATTAAATTTGTGACGATGAATATCCAGAATATAATAATTTTAATCATATTCGCTATAGCTGTATTTTATATTTGCAGGCTTGTTTACAAGAATTTGTCCTCAAAAAAAAGCTGTGGCGGAAATTGTAAATGTGGGGTTGATTTTTCGGGCATTGAACCGGATAAAGCACATAAATAAACCTAATTATAATTCATTTGAAGCTTCATTATACAGTACTTTTAACTAAAAACAATTTACCTGATGGCCGCCAAGCAGATTTTTCAAGCTGATACGCCGGGTAGGTGGAACCGGTTTAAATGGCTAAGCCGAATACTATTAATTATACTTGCAGGCAGCGTTGTTGGTGCAGCTATAACTATTACTTCCAAACAATACCCCAGTTTACCCAACTTAAATCCTGCTCCCAAAAAATTAACTAAGGAGGAGCTTGAGCAATTAAAAAAGTCAACCAAGTATAAAGACTATAAAATTCAGAAAGCTCAGATAGTAGAGCTTGCACATGCTAAACATTTACACCAGCTTAAGCACCCTAATAATAAGGACCGCATAAATGCAGGGTTTTACATGGCGTGGGAATCACAAGCTTATGATGCATTAAAGGCACATATTGCACGGCTGGATATGATTGTAAGCGAAGGTTTTTTCATTAAACCGGGTGCTGATACTATTATGGCGAAAATTGATACGGGCCTGCTTCATATCAATAAAAACTATAAAAAGCCTGTAATAATTTCCATTTCAAACTATGTTAATATTAACAATGTAACCGGCGATTTTGATACTAAAGATGTTGACAGGATTATTAAAAATAAAAAACTGCGGACTACCTTTATAAACAGTATTGTTACCCAATTGGCCAAATATAAATTCAAAGGAATTAATTTGGCTTTTGAGAATATTAAAAACAGAAAAAGGCCCGATTATATTGCTTTTCAAAAAGAGCTATATGCTACCCTTCATTCACAAGGTTTCCTGGTAACCCAAAACGTAATTCCGGAGGATGAACAATTTGACATTGTAGAATTACAACATTATAATGACTACTTGTTTGTTATGGCAATTGATCAGCATAATGATGGAAGTAACGCGGGCGATCTTTCCAATCAACAATGGGTAGAACAGATATTAGATGAGGTATGCTCAAAAATTCCAAGTGAAAAGGTAATTTTAACCATAGCCGGCGGAGGCTATGACTGGCCTCAAAATAGCTTAGGTAAATATATTGGCTACCAAAAAGCAATCAGTACCGCGCAAAGCAATAATAGCAAGATTACTTTTGACCCGGTATCTGCCAACTTACATTATACCTACGCTGATGAAGAGGCGTTACCCCATTCGGTTTATTTTACTGACGCTGCTACCAACTTTAATATCATCCGCATGGCCGATGATTGGGCCACGGGCGGTGTAGCTTTATGGCGCCTGGGAGCAGAAGATCCGAGGCTGTGGACATTTTTCCAAAAAAATCTTTCTATTGACTCTCTAAAGAAAACCGGCCTTGATGTTAAACGATTAGATACAGTTGGATTAGGAAGTAAAATTTATTACGATGGGGATGGGGAGGTGCTCGACTTAATGACAACACCAACCCCGGGTAAAATTGATGTTAAGATGGACACAAATAATTTTGTGATCACCAATCAGCGCTACATTAAATTACCTACAAAATACGTAATTAAAAAATATGGCTACGCTCCTAAAAAAATAGTTTTAACCTTTGATGATGGGCCTGACCCTGATTATACTCCACGCATATTGGATATAATAAAGAAGGAAAAAGTACCGGCCGCATTTTTTGTTGTGGGTTCAATGGCTGAAAAAAACATCCAGATACTTCGGCGCGAATATGAAGAAGGTTATGAAATTGGTAACCACACTTTCTTTCACCCCGATATTTCAACTATTGGTATTAAGCGTGTAATATTAGAATTAAATGCCACACGTAAGCTTATTGAATCGGTAACTGGCAGGAGTACAATCCTATTCCGGCCACCATTTAACGCAGATGCAGAGCCTCAAACTTTAGCCGAGGTGATACCGGTTGCCGAAAGTCGCCGCCAAAGCTATATTACTATAGGTGAATCCATTGACCCGTGGGATTGGCAGCCAGGAGTAACCGCTGACAGTATTATTGCCCGCACAATAAGACAAAAAGATAATGGCTCCATGCTATTATTACATGATGCCGGAGGCGATACCCGTGAGGAAACAGTAAAAGCATTGCCCGAAATTATACACTACTTTAAATCGCACGGCTATCAATTTACCACTATAGCTGATGTACTTGGTAAAACCAAAGCCGACCTGATGCCTCCAATAAAAAATGATGGCGGTGTTATGGGTTCATTATATGATATATTTATTGTAAGCTATTTTTATGGCAATTACTTTTTACTCTACCTGTTTTTATCGGCTATATTCCTGGCCATTGGCCGTATTTTGTTAATTGGCATATTGGCCATAAGGCAGTATACTGAAGATAAAAAGCAAAGCCCAATCCGCCTTGCTCATAAAGATCTTCCTCCTGTAAGTATCATTGTGCCTGCCTATAATGAAGAGGTTACCGCTATAACAACAATAGACAGTTTATTAAAAACAGAATATCCTAACTTTGAAATTATTTTCGTTGATGACGGGTCAAAGGACAACACTTATGAAATAGTTAATAATGCTTATGGCGATAATCCATTAGTTACAGTGCTTACTAAACCCAATGGCGGAAAAGCATCTGCGTTAAACTTTGGTATTACCCATGCGCATAATGATTTTGTAGTTTGTATTGACGCCGATACTCAATTAAAAAATGATGCGGTTTATCATTTAATGACCTATTTTATAGATGATGAAATTGGCGCGGTAGCGGGCACTGTTAAAGTGGGCAATGAAAATAATTTAATTACCCGCTGGCAATCAATTGAATATATTACCGCCCAGAATATGGACAGGCGGGCATTTGACCTCATTAATAGCATTACTGTTGTTCCGGGTGCTATTGGGGCATTCAGAAAATCAGCTGTGTTCAGGGCCGGCGGCTTTACTTATGATACCTTAGCCGAAGATTGCGATTTAACCATGCGGATATTAAAGCAGGGCTACATCGTTAAGAACTGTGCCGAAGCTATAGCTTATACTGAAGCCCCCGAAACATTGAATATGCTGTTAAAACAGCGTTTCCGCTGGAGTTTTGGTGTAATACAAAGTTTCTGGAAAAACCGCAGCGCGCTGTTCAACAAAAAGTATAAATTTTTTGGAATGGTTGGAATGCCTAATATTCTCATCTTCCAAATTATTTTACCGCTATTTTCACCATTGGCAGATTTGATGATGGTAATAGGCTTATTTGGGGATAAACCAGGCAAAATCATCACTTACTATATCGCATTTGTACTGATCGATTTCCTGGTAGCTATTATCGCTTTCCGAATGGAAAAAGAAGACTATAAGAAACTGGTGTACATTATTCCGCAACGTTTTGTATGGCGGCAGTTAATGTATTATATTTTATTTAAAGCTATGCGCAAGGCCATGAAAGGCGAGCTAAGCGGCTGGGGAGTAATGAAACGCACCGGAAATGTAAATGTAAAGGATTCAATGGTAAGTGAGGGATAGTAAGTTATTAGTATTAGTCATTCCGTTTTAGATTGAACAAATCCAAAATCAGAAGTGAATGACTAATGACCAATTAATCCCTTTCAATTAAACAAACTGCATAAGCAACTACGCCTTCTTCGCGGCCAATAAAGCCCAGCTGTTCATTTGTAGTAGCTTTAATTGAAATATCATCTTCACTGATATTGGCAGCTTTTGCAATGTGAGTTTTCATAGCCGGAATATGCGGATTTATTTTAGGCGCTTCCAAACATACCATAGCATCAATATTACCTATTGTCCAGTTTTTTTCCTTTAATAGCAGCACTACATTTTGCAGTAATACTAAGCTGCTTATACCTTTCCAGCGTTCATCCGTATTAGAAAAATGAAAACCAATATCACGTAAATTAGCCGCGCCTAATAAAGCATCGCAAATAGCATGTAGCAACACATCAGCATCTGAATGCCCAAAAGCGCCTGAATGATGCGCTAAATTTACCCCGCCTAAAACAAAAGGGTGCTTCTCCCTTAATTGATGAACATCGAAACCGAAACCTACTTTAATTTTTCCCATGAATTATTTAAATCTGCCAAAGTTAGCTGATATTGAAATATGAAGTGTATTAGCTAAAGGGCTATTTTGCTGACTTGCGGCCAAACCTATACCCAAAGTAACATACTGCCGATTGCCAAGTGACAGGTAATAAAAGTGGCCTTTAAACAAGAAGACTTCATTATCGGGATAGTATATTTCAATTCATAAAGATAAACTAATTCTATTCTTTACCTTATTTTGTGCAAAATGTTAATTATTGTAACTCTATTGACCAGTTTTCCGTTTAATTGCAAGTAAAGGCATAATTTCATTTAATTATGCCAATTGGTTAGTAGTTAATTTAAATTTTTAAATTTACCGTACAATTTTATAATGTTTTATAATGTGTAAAAATATGAAAATACTTTTTACTAATACTGCTTTAGTGCTTTTGAGTATTGGAACCTTGTTAAGTAGCTGTAATAAAAAACAGCAGTCACAAAAAACCGGAATACCTTATAATGATAAGAAAAACGGTAGCTATGTGAAATTTCGGCAAACCCATCCATCTCCCGGACCGGGACTGGTTGCCATTGAAGGCGGTACATTTGTATTGGGCGGCAGCGCCGACCAGGATGTTACTTTTGACTATAACAATGTGCGCAGCCGTAAAACCATAGCATCCTTTTATATGGATGAAACGGAAGTTTCAAACCAGGACTGGCTTGATTATTTACACTGGATAAAAACCCATATACCTGATTACGAAGCTTATTATAATGCTCTTCCTGATACATTAGTATGGCGTAGCCCATTATCTTATAATGAACCTTATGTTGACAGCTACCTTCGTCATCCTGCTTTTCAGGATTATCCGGTAGTTGGTGTATCATGGGATCAGGCACAGGATTATTGCCAATTCCGTACAGATGCTACCAATGAATTTATTTTGATGCAAAAAGGGCTGTTGGCAAATGCTGGTGATAAACCAAAAGGTGCAAAAGGCGCCGCCCCTGCTGCTGCAGGTCCTAAACAACCGTTTAATACAGACATGTATTTGAATGGCCAGTACAGAGGTACAGGCATTGATGGTAAAAAAATGCTTGCTGATCTAAATGGCAACCCACAAGCAGCTACCGGAAAAGGAAAAGGGAAAGCTGTAAGGCCCGCAATAATGGAAGACGGGATATTAAAACCTGCTTATCGTTTGCCTACAGAAGCAGAGTGGGAATATGCTGCTTTATCTTTGGCTGGTAATACCCAATTTGAAAATATTAACGATGGAAAAGTTTATCCGTGGAATGGTTTAGGTGTACGTTCAGCTAAAAAGAAAACACGCGGATTAATATTGGCTAACTTTAAACGCGGCCAGGGTGATAATGCCGGTGTTGGCGGATACCTGAATGATAAGGCAGAAATTACCGCGCCTGTAAGAGCGTATCAACCAAATGACTTTGGTTTATATAATATGGCCGGAAACGTTAATGAATGGACAAACGATACTTATCGTCAAATGTCAGCCGATGAAACTGATGATTTCAATCCTTTTCGTGGTAATGAATTTACAGATAAGCGCTTAGCCGATCCAACCAAAGGCTTATATGCTAAAGATAAATACGGACGACCAATAAAAGACGCTGCAAAAGCAAACAAAAAGATGACCTATCAGGAGTTATTAGCTTCACAAGGTAAGGGTACAGCTGCACCTGCTGCAAATGCACCTAAAAACCCGTTAGCTGGCAAACCTTATAGTCCTGATCAAAGAGGTTTTGCTGACACGGTTACCACGTCTTTATATGGTACAACCAGCTTGGTAAGTGACCATTCAAAGGTTTATAAGGGAGGTTCATGGAATGATATGGCTTACTGGCTAAATCCGGCAACCCGCAGATTCATGAATGAGGATGAATCCAGTGCTGAAGTAGGTTTCCGTTGTGCTATGGACCTGGTAGGAGCATCTGAAATAAACCCAGCAGGCAAACCACATTTTAGCGGTAAAAAACCTAAAAGTTTTAAAGCAAAGTAAACTATCAATAGCTACAAATAAAAAGAGCGGCCTCGTATATACACGGGGCCGCTCTTTTTATTTGCAGTTATATATATTAACTGAATTGTAGTAATACCTGTCCTTTTTCAACTTTATCTCCCGGTATTATTTTAACTGTTTTTATAGTAACATCTTCAGGTGATTTAATTATATTTTCCATCTTCATCGCTTCCAGTATAAACAGGTTTTCGCCCTTTTTCACTTCAGCGCCTTCAGTAACAAATACTTTAAGCACCATTCCGGGCATAGGCGCTTTAAGTTCACTTATTTTAACCGTATTTAAACTGCTTAAACCCATTTTTTCAAGCAGTATATCAAACTGATCTTTTGCAGTAACCGTGTATATATTATTATTAACCTTAATTTCTGCTGTTTTATCAGCCTTATTAAAATTCACTAACTCTACATTATAAGATTGCAAATCATTAATAATATGCCAGGCAGCAGCATTTAATTGCTTTATATCCGCATCTATTTTATTAGCATTGATAAATAATTCATCAGCGGTTTTATCAATATTATAATCATACTGCCCGTTTACTTTTACTTTGTACATATAGTGCTTATTGCTGCCTATGATTTGGATTATTTAATTGTATCACCCTGTAAGTTAGCATCGGAAAGTTATATTTTCTAAAATAAGTTCAGATCGTTACTGTGTTAACACATACTGAATTAAATTAGCGCCCATTTTTAACGCTTTTAAACGTGTTTCCTGCGTATCGCCGGCATAGGTGCCAAAGTCTTCCCAGCCATTGCCCAAATCGCACTCATAAGTATAAAAACAAACTAATCGCCCTTTATATATTAACCCAAATCCTTGCGCGCGTTTACCATCATGTTCGTGTACTTTAGGCACGCCATTAGGAAAGCTATATTTTTGGTGATATATGGGATAATTAAGCGGAAGCTCTACAAAATCAAGCTCGGGGAAAACCTTTTTCATTTGCGGACGGATAAACTGGTCCAGCCCATAATTATCATCAATATGCAAAAAACCTCCACCCGTTAAATACTTGCGTAAATTGCGTGCTTCCTGATCTGAAAAAATAACATTTCCATGCCCGGTCATAAAAATAAAAGGATAGTTAAATATTTCGGCGCTACCCGGTTCTACCACTTCATCTTCAGCCTGAAAATTTGTTTTTAAATTATCATTGCAAAACTTGATAAGGTTAGGCAACGCGGTCCTGTCGCCATACCAATCACCTCCGCCGCTATATTTCAACTTAGCCATTTTATATGCGGGCACGTTAAAGCTGCTCAAAAAAAGCTGTGCTGCAAAAGCGCTTATATAAATTGCTTTATTCATAACGATTTAAAAAATTGGCTTCAAAACAAGCTTCTAAAGCAGCCGTCTCAGTTCGTAAACGACTTTCACCTAAAGTTATTGCTTTAAATCCATTTTCCAAAGCCTCATCAATTTCACCGGGAGTAAAATCACCTTCAGGTCCAATCAATATTAAATACCGGCCTTGTTTTATAATTGCTGTACTTAAATTTACCTTTTCGCCCTTTTCACAGTGGGCTATAAACTTTTGCCCGTCAAATTGCCGTGAAAGTAATTTACTCAGTTGCTGCGGCTCATTTAAAACAGGGTGATAAGCCTTTAACGATTGTTTTATAGCTGCAGTAATGATCTTATTTAAACGATCTGTTTTAACCTCTTTACGCTCCGATCGCTGGCAAATGATCAATGATATTTCATCAATACCAATTTCAGTAGCTTTCTCTAAAAACCATTCCAGGCGCTCTATATTTTTTGTTGGGGCAACCGCTATATGCAGGTAATGATTCCTTTTTTGAAATGCAGTTACTATGTTAGTGATCTGGAGGATGGTTCTTTTGGGATGCGCATCCTTAATTTGTGCGGTGTATAAGCCTCCGCGACCATCAATTAACTGTACTTCATC
>JAQBOY010000494.1 GCA_028287805.1 Mucilaginibacter sp. | reverse complement strand
TTCCTGATGATATTATAGTTCATTTCCTTATGAAACCTGATGCGGGTATCATAATCTTTACCCCGGGCTTTCAGCATATAATCGCTCATGCCCCAGTTGCCACCTTTTAATAATATAGGCACATCATTAATATAAACGCGTAACGGCCCGTTAAGCGAGGTAGTATCGGCAGTAATTTTTCTTATCCCAAATGTTTTGGTAAACACATCAGACAGTGTTACGCCATTAACATCAAAACGAACAGTACAGGTATATAAATTTTGCGTTCCGTCGGCTTTGCCGCCATAGCCGTTTGGCCACCATAGTTTAGGGTTTTTAATATGCAACTGCGAAAATTGCGTCCAATCGTAATTTACTGTTTGGCTGCTGTTGGCATTTAATGTAAGCCTTGGGCCGGTAACGGTAATATTACCGGGGTTAACGGTAAATTTAACCGTGCCGCTCACTATTGAAGGTGATGTGTTATTTAGGCGTACGTTAACGGTTAAATCTGCTGCGCTTTTATTGGGCATGCTGGTGTGTATCCAGGGATCTACAACAGATACGGGCCCTTTTGCAATTATGCTAACCGTATCAGTAATGCCGCTGTTTAAACCCGGCACGGCAGGCATCCAGTCCCAACTGCCGCTGCTGATGTAAGTAGGGCTTTCCCAGTTGGCTAACGGGTGATTATGTTCCGGGTCATTACGGGGAGGTATAACCAGCACTAAAATAACGTTCGCGTGTGTTTTATTCAACAGGGAAGTAACATCATACAATCCTCTTTCTACAATACCTTTAATAGTGCCAATGTGGTTCCCGTTTAAATAGATCTCGCCACGTTTATGGATGCCGTTAAAGTTAAGCCAGATCCTTTTCCCGGGTGCAAAGCTTTTAGCAGAAAATTCTGTACGGTACCAAAATGGACGGTTGTATTTTGCTTTATCAACCTTATAAATATTCTCCGCATAATCAGGGTCGCTTTCTTTGCCAGACTTTACGTAAGCGTAAAATACAGTTCCAGGCACTACCGCATTAATCCAGCTGTTTGTATTTAAACCGGGCGTTGATAGTTGTTTTAAGCTGTAGGTATTTTCTTTTTGAGGATACAGTTTCCATTTCAATACTATCATTTGTGCGTTCAACATGTTTTGAAAAAACAATAGATTGAATATTAATAGGCTAAAAATTCGTTTCATAAAGCTCGTAATGTTTCGGGTGCAAGGTAAAAAAATATTTGCTAAAACGATTTACTTAATTTATATTTACTTAACAATTATCACCTAATCACAACATTATGAAACCAAAATTACTTACCTGTACCCTGGTATTGGGCTTGCTTGTAGCTATAAGCTGTAGCAAAAAAGAAATTGACGCACGCCAACTCGGTGCCGTCAGTCTGTCATCCATTGTGCGGGCAGCTAGTCCGCCGGCATCTTATGCCTGTTTTACCATTAGCAATGTATTTAGCAGTAAGTTTTTAGAGGTGCGTGGCGATTCAACTTTGATGCATGCGCAAAGCAATCCTGCCAACGTGCAGCAAAATGCCAGTGCCGGTTCCGGTCAGGGAGTAGCAGGAAATCAGAAATGGTACCTTATACAGCAAGGCACGGGAACAATTACCAGTACCACACCTTTTAAAATCATGAACGTTGAAAACGGATTGTTCCTTGAAGCGCCGAACGGCACATCAGGCACTACGTTATGGGTTGACCATTCTAACAGCTTCCCATCACAAATATGGAATTTACAGCTGGTAAGCGGGCAGGCTTACTATGTAATTAAAAATTCAAACGGGCTGGTGCTTACTGACCATGGCAGTTCAACAGCTAATGGTGCGCCAGTTACGGAAGAAACTGCTACCAGCAGTACAACTAAATACTGGAATTTAAGCAGTATAACTGCCGAAGCTTACCGCGACGACGTAGTAGTAACCTTCTTCCACCGCGGTGCTGTGTCCAATACAACTGTAGCTTTTGACCAGGGAAACAGTATTCCGCTTACCAATGGGTCTAATAATGGCAAGGTATTATGGATAACACAAGATGCCTATGCTTCAAGCCAATTGCAAAGTAACGGCCAGTTGTTTTGCCAGTTTTTTTCATACCATAATTCAGGGCTTTTGCAGCCATCAACTACAAATTGGGCATCCGCGTCAACGCCAAATATTACCACTACGAGCAACGCCAGTACCGGAATAAATGAATTGGAAATAATTAAAAGCCCGGGCGCTCATAATTCAACCTACACCTGGCCGGGTGCGGGTGTTGAAG
Organism: Mucilaginibacter sp.; assembly: GCA_028287805.1. Classification (GTDB taxonomy): domain Bacteria; phylum Bacteroidota; class Bacteroidia; order Sphingobacteriales; family Sphingobacteriaceae; genus Mucilaginibacter. The sequence goes on along the minus strand of JAQBOY010000494.1, from coordinate 1,089 downwards.
TAGGCAGCAATGTGTTATTGAACGGGTACGAATCGGCAAATGGCTCAACACCGGCAAACCAGGCATTATATAGTATAGCCGAAAGCACCAGCAGCACAGCATGGGGAGCGGTAACCCGCTTAACGCCTAACGGCATGTCGGGCCAAACTAAAATGGTATTCTCTGTTGGTATGATAAAAAAACCGGCGGGCGATACTGTATATGTTTATGGCGCACAAAGCACCTTCTTTAATGCTAACGCAATAACATTGGCAAGGTTCCCTGCAAGCAATCCGTCATCATGGTCATACTGGAGAGGACATAGCTGGGCATCAACTCCTGATACTACCTCTTTATCAGGCGCTATAACTGTTGGCTCCGGAACTTCAACACAGGCAAATGTTATGGTTTCATATGTTAACGGTAAATATGTAATGATGCAGATGGATCTGGGTTATTTCTGCGATCCAAATCCACATGGTATTTATATATCAACTGCAACAAGTCCGTTCGGGCCATTTACAGCGCCAAAATTGGTGTACACCATAAATGATTGGTACAACGGACACCTGGCCAAATATTATACCCCCATAGTACATGGTGAATTTGTAAATGGCCTCAATGAATTGCTGGTTACTTATTGTTTAAATTATAACGGACAAGGCGGAACCTGTTCAACAGCAACTTGTTTCAACAACAACCAAGATCCTAATTATTATCAGGTTAAGGGTGTACGCATACCATACTCAATTATTGGTTTGTAAGTGCAAGAGTTAACCTAATAAGCAAGCCGGGCATAATTGTCCCGGCTTGTTTATTTAAGAATGGCCGATATTCTCCACAAAAAAAACCGGCTTTTAGATTCACTTCTAAAAGCCGGTTTTTAATTTAACATTAGTCCGACACTTTTGTGGACTTAGTTTTTTGTTCCGTGCTAATTTTTCGCTGCTTACTTTTTATCACTATTGTTATTAGCGCCGCCGGTTTGAACCACTTTTTGAATCGTTCCGTCCGGATTATAATAGAGCTTATCCACACAAATGGACCTTAACCAATCCTGATGAGAAAGCGAGCTGTTATGATAAAACGCGTACCACTGGCCTTTATACT
>JAQBOY010000337.1 GCA_028287805.1 Mucilaginibacter sp. | reverse complement strand
CATTCCTGCGGATAAAAAGTATCCTGTTTCTGTTCATAAAATATTCCTTCAATGCACTTACTTTTCCAACTGAAACAGATTCTTTGTGATAAATAAGCGCGTTAGTTACCAGCCATACCTGGTAGCCGGCCCTTTTTATACGATCGCACCAATCCATTTCTTCATAATATAAAAAAAAGTTTTCGGCCATTAAACCAACCTTTTCAATGCACTCTTTTTTTATCATCATAGCCGCACCGTGAGCATAACCCGTAGGTCCGGTTAAATGATCATACTGACCGTTATCTGTTTCAAACTGCCCGATACAATTATTACGGGCAGTAAAATAGTTCATTTCTGTAAACCCCATATATTGCAGCATATGTGGTTGGTCAAAATATTTGATCTTGGGTGATGTGATGCCAACCTCCGGATTTTGATCAAGTGTATCAACCAAGGTTTCAATCAGATTAGGGGTAAATTCGGTATCATTATTCACCAGGAAAAGATAATCGCCTTTGGCCTCCTTTATTCCTAAATTGTTGCCTCCTGCAAAACCCAGGTTATGATCTGAACGTATAAACCGGATACCGGGATATTTTATAGTCCACTCTGGTACATTATTGGTTTTACTACCGTTATCTACCACTACTATTTCTATCTTAGTATAATTATTTGTTAAATAAATAGATTTTATAAGTGCTTCGGTAATATTACCCTGATTAAAATTAACCGTTATAATTGAAACCAGTTTCATTAATGGTGTATTAGAAAATTTAGCGGTTTAACTTTTTTGAAATTATTAATTAAAATTGAGAATCAAAGCAAATAAAGCAAAACAGGCTTCAGGTTTAGCCGAAAAGAAAGCAGAGGTGGAGGATAAGCTTGATGAGCTAATAACTTTATTTTCTGAAAACGAGTTTGATAGCGAAACCCTTAAACAGTTTAAACACCGGTTTAATAATGCTATTGAAAAAAAGGAGTTCAATCCTAAGCAAATAGAGGTTTTTAAGGTTATAGACCAAAAAGAGGATGTATCAAGGGATGAGTTATTGGATGAGTTTAGCATGCTTCTTAATTCTACTAAGATTGACAGCAACATTTCAAGCAAATATATAAAGGGCGAACGCACCATTAAAGCGGTTTTAATGCTGGTTGGTGTGGTAATGATTACATTAGGCTTTGCGATGATCATCATGCCGGCTTCGCATGATTTTGAAATGTATACTATTTTTTGGTTTAACCCAAATGATGGAGTAACATTAATGGACCTTATTTCGCTGGTAATTATTTTGGCTGGTATATATATATTAGTTAGGGCTATTTATAAAAAAACTATTACGTTAAACTAAATTATGCCTATTAATACTCCCAGGAAAATACTGCTTGTTGATGATAACCCGCTTTTTTTAAAATTAATGGAACAGGCATTTAAAAAATATCATTTTAAATGTCACATTGTTTCATCAGCTGAAGAGGCTATTAGCTTTTTAAAAACCAATTCTCCGCCAGATATTATACTCTCTGATTATGAAATGCTGGAAATGAACGGGATTGATTTTCGCAAATACCTGATGAATGAACCTGAATTAAAGGACATTCCATTTGTATTTTTAACTTATCTGCCAGACAAAGATTTAATGATAAAAGGGCTTGATTTGCGGGCCATTGATTTTCTGCTAAAGGATACGCCGGTTAATGTGATTGTATCAAAAATAAATAACATCTTATTTACCATTGAAAAACAACGGGAACTTTCAGAGATTGAAATAAAAAAAGCGGCGGCTTCTCTTAACTTTAAATCAATTCCCGTTGAAACCCCTCATATTAAAGGTTTTGATATTGATTTCTGGCACCATGCTTATAAAGATATACCGGGAGGGGATTTTATTGATTTTATAAGAGTGAATGATCGTTATAGCTTTATAGTGCTGGGCGATGTAATGGGTAAAAAGTGGATGGCCTGGTTCTTTACATTTGGTTTTTTAAGCTATATCAGATCAGCGTTAAGATTTGCGGCTTTTGACGAGGAATACTCAACCGCTACTATTTTGAAAAAAGTTAATAACATTATCTGTTATGATAGTGTGCTTAAGGACATTTTATTAAGTTTATCATTGATATTAATTGACAGCGATACCAATAAAATCACTTATTCAGGTGCGGGAGATTTACCTTTATTGCATTATAAGGCGCGAGCTCACCGAATTATACAAGTTGCTTCCTCGGGCTTGCTATTGGGTTTATTTGAACAGGGAAATTACACTCAACAAGAGATTTCCTTAAAAAAAGGAGACAGGCTTTTTTTTTTTACCGATGGCATGATAGATTTTGTTAATGAAACTGGTAAAAAAAGTGATTATCAGAATTTTGCCGACACGCTTCAATCCAGTTTAGCAATTGAAAATACATTTACAAAAATGAAAAAAAACCTGTTTAGCAAAAGCTTAAACAAACAGGTTGACGATCAAACTATTATTAGTATATATAAAAGTTGATATGATAAGCATATACAAAGAAGATACGGACAACCTATTTGCCGAATTAAGCCTGAAAGAGGCAAACATGGCTAACGCGGATTTATTTAAAGCCGAATTAATAGTGCTATTTGATAAATACCACAAAAATGTTATCCTTAATATTGGGAAGGTTGAATATATTGACAGTTCATTTTTAGGTGCACTTGTATCTGCACTCAAATATGGGATTTCTGTTAAAAACGATATTATATTAGTTAGTTTACAAAAAGATATAGCTGACCTGTTTGCCTTAATTCGCCTGGATAAGGTTTTTAAAATTTACGGCAGTTTTGATGATGTTCCTAATCATTGACAGTTATGCCAAATTTAATAACCGGTAAATTTATTTTTTCTAATAAAGCAGATGCGTTGGTTACTTCGCTTAAGCAAATTCTTGATTTTGCAAGTGCTAATTTACCATTGTACGCTAATGCTGCTATCATCAATTTTAAACTTAAGGCTATCATTACTGAGTTGTTGAGCAATGCGGTAAAACATGCTGGAAACCCAGAAACAGCCATTTACATATTAATTGAGGATGGCCATATCAACATTGAAAAAACTGATTCCGGCAATCAATTTAACCCCAAAAAACTTGATTTGCTATGTGGAAAGTCGGTAGGCACTAAAGTTCAGCTAAGTAAAGACCCGCTGCATTGTGTTTATGCTATTATTGAGCCCGGGATGTTTGTCCGGTTCGTTTGTGAAGAAAATGAAGAAAATCAAATACCGGATATTAATGATTTAACAGAACATTTCGGCATTTTAATCATAACCAAATCTGCAGATGAATTTACCTACCAATATGATCAATCATCAGGTTTAAATACTTTTAGGGCAAGCGTAAAATTTTCTTAGTCTTTAAAGTGCTTGTCAATAAAGTCAAGTACGGCCGCATCCTTTTTGATATCAAATTTTCTTGCAAACAATTTTCCTGATTTTATCAGCGCATTGGCATCATCCATTGTTAATGTTTTAGGACTTACACCTTTATTTGACCAGTCAATGTACCGCAGGTCATGGTTGATCATTTTATGTCTGTACTCCGAATTATATAAAATAGTTTGAAATATAAATTCATCAGGCGCCCAGGTTAATTTGATAAAGCGTCTTAAATTAGCATTGCTTTCCCAGTAGTTAATTAAATAAATTATACATTCCAGCGAAATGGTGAACCATTGTGAGCGGCCCACAGGTATAAGGTGGTTTGGCAACTTCCGTTGAGGGAGTAGTTTGTTGATGATTTTTTGTAAGAGATATCTTCCCGGTATTTTAATGTTGTTAAAATGATATTCCTGTATTCTTGATAAGGCCTCTGCCCAATCGGGTTCAAATAACAGGTAATTCATAAAAGCCATACCGGGGTTTTGACTTAAATAACCGTGAATATATTCCTGTGATTTTAAAGGATAATCCTGCCCGCTTAATAAGTTGATATAGTCGTAATTACTCCCTGCAGCTATAATTTCTTTAAAGCCATTTAACGTTGCCTGTACAATGTTGTAGGAGCCCCAATAAACTTTAACCCTGTTTTTTATGAAAACCACATTTTTAAATTCTTTCAAATATTCAAAGGGAGCAATACTCGTTTTTTTGTCCAAATGAATATAAACAGTTGCATCCGGATGAGACAAACATGTTATCAGCCTTTCCAGTTGCTTTGGTTCACTATGTGCAAGAATTAAATGAGCCAGTTTCATGTAAGAGATTGCGGGTTAAAATAGTACGGCTTGTATGATTGATAAAATTTAATTTGAAGAATATACGTTCTAACTATTAAACGCTTTCCTGCCTTTTATTTGCCTTAATAACGCTATTGTTTCCAGGTACCCCACTTTAAAAATATTCCAGAATGAAAAATTACTGTATTTGTTTAATGCCCAGTAACCAATAATTGTTCCGGTAAGTATGGGTAGTATGGTGGCAAATGCTATTCCATAAACATTGTGCGTGATATAAACGCCTAAAAAATCAGACCCAATATTAACAGTCAGCATAACCAAAACCTTGTAAAAGTTTATTTTGGGCTGATGAATTACATCTAATGTTAGTGCAAAAAAACGATCGGGTGGGAATATAATGGCAAACGTTAAAAATAAACGGAATACGTTGGCGGCCTCTGTTCCGGCGTACTTTCCACCACCAATTATATATATGGGCAAATCGGCAAGGGCACAACCAATCAACGCTGCCGGAATTAGCCAAACCGATAGCATACCGGCATACTTTTTCATGATCTGGATAACGCCATGGCGATTGTTTTGATTATAGGCTGCAGCCAGCTCGGGCATAGCGGTAACCGCAAAGCTGCGCAGCGGAATTTCGACCAGCTGCATTAATGTTTGACCCAAATTATAAATGGCCAGGGCTGGTTTACCCAACATAAAGTTGATGATAAACGTATCTGATGTGCTGAACATATTGGCGCTAAGAGCCGTACCAACACTGTATTTGCCAAAGTTGTACATTTCTTTAATACTATTTGTAGTACGTTGTTTTAAAGCAGTGATGCGGGTCCACCCTTTTAACAGCACATAAATGCTGGTGATTAAGTTGGATGTTAAATAGGCAAAAAGCACATTAGGTAAATTGATTTTCCCAATTATGATCAATAGTATAATAAAAACAATAAAACTACCCTGGTTGCTTAACCTCACGTATAACAATTTGTCAAATTGCTGCTCGCCCTGTATTACACAAGTAGCCAAAAACCAAGGCAATGAGAAAGCGTAATATAACCCTGACCATTTGAAAAACAGCACCAGCCCTTCATCATGAATATTGTTTAAAAAGAAAAAGGAAAATATACTGATCAAAGATAAAATGCCGGTTACGGCTATCCCCAAAAACCAGGCAGAACCAGCTACTTCGGCTGTGCGCTCTTTGGTTGCGCCTGCATAAAATTTTATAAAAGCAGTGGTTAAAAACCCTGACCGGAAAGTATCTATTAATAATAATATGGACTGAAAAAACACCCATGTACCGGCATCTGACTTTGACAGGGAACGGTAAATCAACGTCATGGTAATCAATCCGAAACCCGACATAATAACATTGCCGGCTAATGATAAAAAATACTTGTTTCGGATAAGATTATAAACTTTCTGCCACATTTTCCGTAAAATTACACTTAATAAGGATAAACAATAATGTACTATAAAGTAATTATAGGCATGTTGGTGTAATTATGGATGTGAACGAAATTACCTTTAAAGAAGTTACCTTACTTATTACACATTATAATCGAAGCCAATCATTAGAGCGGCTGTTAAGGGCATTTCAATTATTGAACATTGCCTTTGAAGACATCGTAGTATCAGATGATGGCAGCAAGCCAGAGAATTTGGAGAAGGTAAAAGCATTGCAGCAAAGCTTTAACTTCAGGTTGGTAACTACACCTGTTAATAAAGGATTAGGTCATAACATTAACAAAGGACAAGACGCGGTACAAACCCCTTATACGCTGTATGTACAAGAAGATTTTGAGCCTAAACCTGCTTTTGTCCAACATTTTAAGGATGCCCTGCAGTTGATGAAAGATGATAAGGAATTAGATTTAGCCAGGTTTTACGCTTATTTTAAATATCCTTATTTAAAAGCATATGGTAAAGGATTTGCTGAAATGATATTCAAGCCTTTTCCCTGGGCTAATAACCACCTTAAATTTTATGTATACAGCGATCATCCGCATTTAAGAAGAAGCTCATTCCTGCAAAAATTCGGGCGTTACCCGGAAGGCATTAAAGGGGATATTACAGAATATAGAATGGCAATTTCCTTTATTCAAAAAGGGGGCAAGGGAATTTTCTTTGAAAACTTTAATGACCTGTTCTACCAAAAAAACTCTTCTGATGAACCAAGTACTATGGGAAGAAGCAGTTGGCGTGAAAGCAAAAACATTGCTGCTTTAGCTGTAAGAGCCGTCTATCTTCAATTTAAATTGTTAAAATGTACGGGTGATGTGTTTTTTAAACGCTAATAATGGAACAGGATCAGTTTAGCACAATAACTTTATTAGTTACGCATTATAACCGCAGCCAATCGCTTGAAAGATTATTGAAAAGCTTTGCTGAACAGCAAATAGTTTTTGGTGATATTGTAGTATCTGACGATGGGAGCAAGCCTGAACATATCGAAAACATTAAAACATTTCAAAAAAACTACAATTTCCGACTGATCACCACACCTAAAAATGCCGGTTTGGGCAATAATATCAATAAAGGCCAGGATGCCGTACAAACGCCTTACACGCTTTATGTACAGGAAGATTTTGATCCCGTTGCGGGTTATAAATCTCATTTAAAAGATGCCTTAGCTATAATGGAGGAAAGAAAAGATATAGACCTTGTTCGTTTTTATGCTTATTTTAAATATCCATACTTAAAGCCTTTCCGCAATGGTTTTTCAGAAATGATATTTAAAATATGGTATCCCGGCTATCGTAAGTTTCATTGTTATAGCGATCACCCCCATTTATGCAGAAGCACTTTTTTTCAAAAGTTTGGTAGATACCGGGAAGGCATAAAGGGTGATAAAACAGAGTTCTCCATGGCTATCTCTTTTCTTAAAAACAAAGGCAAGGGAATGTTTTATGAAGATTTTAAAGGTTTGTTTAACCAGCGCAACTCAGAAGATGAACCGAGTACCATGACACGAAGTGATTTGCGCCAAAGTTCAAATCCGGTAATCAGTTTGGTAAGGGCCATTTACCGCAATGTTAAACACACTGCTGATCTGCTGTTCTATAAATCTTAAATAGATTTCGTACTTAAGATTGCCTTATATATCTCCTGCACATTATTTCCCCAGGTATGTGTTTTGGCAAAATCAATACGTTCCTGCCTTTTTTGTTCTGAATCTTCGGCTAAGGCTTTTTCAATCAATTGCACATAATCTTCCCTGGTTACACCCAGGTAGGTGTGTTGTTCAAATACACTCATCGCTTCCGTACGGGTAGCTACAACCGGCTTGCCCATAGCCAGGTATTCGTCAATTTTTCGTGGATAGTTGCCAATGGTAACCTGGTTAATTAGCTGCGGATTTAAACATACATCAAATGAGTTAATATAAGCCGGGAGTGTATCCGGGTTTTTGCTGCCTAAAAAGTGTACATTTTTTATTTGATGCAATTTGCTTACTTTAAATTGCTCATCTTCAGGACCAACTAATACAATGCTCCATCCGGGCTTTTGGACAGCGATGTAGGCTAACAGCTCAATATCAAGCCTGATGCTTTGCAAGGCCCCTACATAGCCAATTATTGGCTTTTGCAGCTTCAATACATCATCGGGTAAAGGTGCGTATTGCTTATTGGTGAATATTTCCAGATCGCATCCCTGCCCTACATAAAAGGAGTTGCTATTGTATTGCTTACAATAGTTGGCCAGGTAGGTTGAATTAGCAACGCAGAGATCGCTTTTTTTAATTAGTTGCGGCTCCAGCTTTTCGCCATGTAATTTCCAGTAATCAACAAATAATAAGTAATCCCTGGAATAGTAGATGCTTACCGCCGGTTTTAATAGCTCCTTCAAATAAAAGCACCTAAAAATATCATTATCATTAAACAGGATGATGTTATTAAAGCCTAATTTTTCAATAGCCTTTGATATGGAACGGGCAAAACGTTTGTTATTGACTTTATTCAGCAGGTTATAAATTGTGTCGTTTTTAATCCAGTTTATAGATTCAATCAATTCATCCGGGTAATAGTTCCACAGGTTTTCCTTGATCTGTACAATACCATCTGCTGTTTTATTGATAACATCAATTCTCTTCTGAACTTTGGGATCGGTTTTATGCTTTAGTTTTGTAATACGGTCAAGTGGCGAATTAACATACAGCACCCGGTTGTTTTTGCTAAACTCCAGGGCAATATTTTTGCAATTGCTTCCTATTTCAACATCCCAGGGTTGCTGACCAACAATTATAATGTCTTTGCCTTTAATGAGCGGATCCTGCATTTTATAAATTTGGTTTTAGGAAGGTTTTTCTAAAACTTACTGATAATCTTCGCGGCCAGTCTTTATCCATAAATGGTTTTTCGAATAATAAAAAGAACGCAGAACTAATCATTAATATAATGGGTAACGCAATTAAAAGCTGCACAAAAAGGTTCACAGCGAAATAATCAGTAATATGAATCTTTTTGGTAAGCACTATCAAAAACTCTTCAAGGGGTAAATGGATTAAATAAATTGTATAGCACATTCCTCCAATAGCTGTAACCCACCTATTGGTAATAAACCGGTTAACAGCCACGCTTTTAAATACCGCAAAAAATAAAATAAACAGGGAAACCAGGAAAATAATCCTTAAACCAAATTCAAAATCCCAGCTCCATGAGATGAGCACAATTGCCAAAGCGGCAATGGCCACCATATCATACCATTGTATCTTTTTAATCTCCTTCCAGTCGCACAGGTAAACATCGGCGAGCATAAAGCCGGCAAGGAAATAATGCAAATGCCCAAGTATGGTAAGATTATACGGATTGGTATAAAACTTAAAATATTGCTGCAGTATCATCAGCAAAAGGATAGCTACCAGATTAATTAATCTTCTTTTTATTTTATTTTTTATGGAGAAGAACAACGATGCCAGCAACGGTGCAAGTATATAAAACTGGATCTCTATTTCCAGCGTCCAGGTGGGCGGATCAATAGGTGACCATTTATGATAGATTAACCCATGCGTATAGGTGATACTTGCCAAATAATGCGGCCAATATTCTGTAAAACTATTATGGCCGTGCAAAACAAAAATTATAAAGAATATGGTGATCCATAAGATGTAGGTAGGCTCAAGCCGGGTTACCCTCCGCAGGAAATATTGCCCTACATTTACTTTTTTTCCATTTGCAAAATGATGTTTGGCAAACGGCAGCGCAAGAATAAAACCGCTAATAATAAAAAAGATGTACACCCCGATAAATCCTCTGGAAGCAAAAAACCCGGTAACCGCTTTTTCAGTGTTTGCAGCAAAGGGGGTAGCTGTGTTTCTATTAAAGCGCTCATACATATGCTGTATCAACACCGGTATAATTGCAAGAAAGCGGAGCCCATCTATTTCCCTGATAATTTTTCCTCCAGATGTGATTCTTGTTAATCGCTGCGGTAATTGCTGTATAAGTTTCATCATACTGGCTCTATTAAGTTGTTGATTCCTTCTTATCAATAAGATAGGTAGCATTGATAAGGGCTATAGCCATACAGAAATATATATTGGTAGGAAACTGTGTTAGCGCCTCCTGTGGGTAGTTGCCTATATTTAAAGCGAATACCACAAGCGTCATTATCATACAATAGTTCTTGAGCTCGGGGTCTTTGATCTTAAAAAAATGAACTATACCGGTTTTCAGCACAATAAACATTAACAGGCAAAGCAGAAAAAGACCAATAAAGCCAAGCTCAACCGCTACACGTGCATACCCGCTGTCTGGCGGAAACCTGGCCAGGTAAGTATTGGGTGCAAAACGGATACCCCATGTACCTACAGAGCCTAAGCCGCCACCGAACGGATGACTGAGAATATAAGGCTGAATCCTTTTTTGATTCATTTTACGTACTATAAAGGAGGCGTCTGTAGAGGGTTGGAAAGCCGTTTGAAAACGAACCAGGTATGGATTAGTAGTAGATTGAAAAATGAGCCCCATTGTAAATACTGCCGCTACGATAGAAAACATCATTACCTTTTTGTTGAAGTTTAAAATAGCAAACAATATCAATGCAGCAGGAAACAGGACATACGCTCCTCTTGTTCCTGAAAACAGCATGACTACCAAAAAGAGGATGCACAATAAAGACAAGATCACTTTTTTATAAATGGCTATAGGCCTCCATATTAAACCAAAACAAATAAGAGCGCTGACCACCATATTATAGGAGAAAACAACAGGGTCAGAATAAATGGAAAATTTACGCCAATGCCCGTCAATAAAAAGCAGGGACTTTACCTTTTCACTTTGCAGCCCCACCTCTTCAAATGGGAAGAAGCCATAAAATTCCTGGTTAATAGCATATAAGGCAACAAAAACTGAAATACCGAGCCATATTTTGA
>JAQBOY010000437.1 GCA_028287805.1 Mucilaginibacter sp. | reverse complement strand
AAATTAAATTATATAAACCACCTAATGGTTTTTAATACTTTAATAGCTTTTTTGCGCTAAATGTTCTAAGTTTATCAAACTAAAGTTAAATGAAATTCATAATGACCAACAAGCTTCTTTTAATTGCTCTTTTTGTGGTTTCCCTTTTTTCTGCCTGTAAAAAAGACGCTAGTTCAGGACCAGTACTGGGAAAGGACGATGCCGCTTTTAATGTTTACGAAGATCATTTTTTACAAGCTTTATGGAAAATTGACCCGGATATGGCTACGCATAACGGGTATCATAAATATGATAGTTTGCTGGTGGTTCCGAATGAGAAAAGCCGTAGTGCCATGCTCAATTTTGTGAAATATCAAAACGACTCTTTATCCAGATTTGAATCCAATCAGCTGTCTGTGACTAACGGTATTGATTACCATATACTCCAAAACCAGCTCGAATTTATTAACTGGAAAATATTGGTATTAAAACAACACGAATGGGATCCATCATCCTATAATGTTATTGGCACGTTTGCCTATATACTAAATGAGCATTACGCCCCCCTTACTAAACGTCTGCGTAATTTTTACGAAAAGATGTCCAATATCCCGGCTTATTACAAACAGTTGCAAAAGGAAATTAAGAACCCTGTACCTGAGTTAACTGAATTGGCTATTGAACAACATGAGAATGGTATCAGCGTGATGGAAAAGGATTTTGCCGATTCTTTAAAGAAAACCAATATTTCTCAGTCCGAGCAAAAACAAATGCTGGACAGATCCCATGTTTCAGTTGAAGCGATTAAAGCCTATACTGCATGGCTAAAAGCTATGAAAAATGACCATCCGCATAGTTTCAGGTTAGGTAAGGAATTATATGATGATAAGTTTAAGTATCAAATTCAATCATCCTACAATGCTCAGCAAATTTATAACGCGGCGGTTGAGCGTAAAAAATTTATACATCGGGAGATGACAAAGATAAGCAGGCAGCTATGGCCTAAATATTTTGGCAAAAAAGCCATGCCTGCCGATTCACTTGACCTTATTGGCAAAGTCATTGATACCCTTTCGGGGAAACATGTTAAAGCTGGTGAATTCCAGCCGGCTATTGAGGCACAGCTTCAAAAGCTATCATCTTTTGTAAAAGCGAAGGATCTGGTAACCATTGATCCAACTAAATCATTAATCGTCAGAAAACAGCCGGGCTATATGTCGGGCGTTGCTATAGCTTCTATGAGCCCTCCCGGCCCATATGATAAACAAGGCAATTTTTATTTTAATGTAAGTAGTCTGACAGGCTTACCCGCCGATAAATCAGAAAGTTTGTTACGGGAGTACAATCAATATACTTTACAGCTATTATGTATTCACGAAGGTATCCCGGGGCATTATGTACAACAGATATATGCGCAAAAATCACCAAGCCTTGTTAAGTCTATTTTTGGCGGTACAGCTATGGCCGAGGGATGGGCGGTATACAGTGAGCAAATGATGCTGGATAATGGCTATAGCAATGACCCAGAAATGAAGCTGATGTGGTACAAGTGGCATTTACGCTCAGTTTGTAATGCCATATTGGATTACAGTGTACATACCAGGAATATGCCAAAGGATGAAGCGATAAAAATGCTTACGAAGGAAGCCTTCCAGGAACAAGCCGAAGCTGAAGGTAAATGGAAGCGTGTTAGTGTAACCAGCGTACAGTTAGACAGTTATTATACAGGCTATAAAGAAATTATGGACCTTCGCGATGCTTACAAAACAAAAATGGGGGATAAATATAACCTGCGGGAGTTTAACGAGAAATTTTTAAGCTATGGTAATGCCCCGGTTAAGTACATTAAAGCGGCAATGCTGGGAGTTAAATAAGCTGTGGTAAAAAAACCAGGAAAAAGTTAACTTCTCGGCGCATACATAATTATACCAACACCTACCAAAGCCACTACAGCGCCGATTATATCAAACTTATCTGGTTTAAATCCGTCAATTTTCCAGGCCCACAATAAGGCCATTACGATAAACACACCCCCATAAGTGGCATATGCCCTTGCAAAATTTGAAGTTTGAAAAGTAGCAACAACGCCGTACAAGGCCAGTATTAAAAAGCCGGAAATGCCATAATATACCGGCTTTCCTTCTTTTAACCATAGCCACACCAGGTACCCGCCGCCTATTTCGCAGAAGCCTGCTATAACAAAAAATATTATTGATTTAAAGTAGGTCATGTTATTTATTTAAAAGCCTCTAAGATACAATCATTCACATTTTAATCAATCTGATTAGGACATGAACCAATCTTCATTTTTAAATCAATTTCCATTATCCTGCCCTGCCTGTCTGTGCATTATCCTTATCTTTGTACATTATCTCAAAAGAATACTTCTATGCTTAAAGGATTTTTCAATGTACCTATCCCTCATAACGAGCCTACATTAAATTACGGACCGCGAAGCCTGGAACGGATGGCGTTAAAAACCGCCCTGGAAGAAGCCCGCGCTCAGGTAATTGATATTCCTATGTACATTGGTGATGAAAAAGTATTTACCGGAAAAAAGCTGGAAATACGTCCGCCACATGATCATAAACACTTACTGGCTACTTTTCATGAAGGTGATAAAAGTCATGTTGAAGCTGCTATCAATGCCGCTTTGGCCGCCAGGGCCGACTGGGAAAATTTACCATGGGAACAACGCGCGTCGATATTTTTAAAGGCTGCGGATCTTATTTCCGGGCCTTATCGCGCTAAATTAAACGCGGCTACCATGTTAGGACAGTCAAAAAATGCTTACCAGGCCGAAATTGATTCGGCTTGTGAGCTTATAGACTTTTTGCGCTTTAATGTGCATTATATGACAGAAATTTATCAGCAGCAACCGCCGGTAAATGGCAAAGGTGTATGGAACCGTGTAGAACAGCGCCCGCTGGAAGGATTTGTTTTTGCACTTACTCCATTTAATTTTACGGCTATTGCAGGTAATTTGCCCACCTCGGCAGCAATGATGGGTAACGTAGTAGTTTGGAAACCTGCTTATCC
>JAQBOY010000412.1 GCA_028287805.1 Mucilaginibacter sp. | reverse complement strand
AGAGTTTACCGCATCTATACAGCGGTTCGCTACAGCACGTAATTATAAATTTAAAGTATTTACTATCGGTTCTATATTTTGGTTCGCCTTTACTGATAAAGAGGTTATCCGCAAGGCCGAAGATATTAATCCGGCCAGTATGGAAAAATTTAAAAAGCTGCACCACGAATTAATTAACAGGGGCGTTTATTTAGGCCCATCAGGATATGAAGTTGGTTTTATATCATCTGCACATACTAAAACAGACCTGGAAAAAGCAAAAAGAGCTATATTTGATAGTCTGGATCTAGTATTTAAAAAATAGTTGGCTAATTAAATTAATATGAAACGACCACTGGTAATTTTTTATGCGTTGATTATTTATGCAATATCCCTTTTATTTTGGTGGGGCTATAGGCAGATAACCTTGCAGCCTTCTCATGCGGGAATGATTTTTAGTGAGGGCTTAACATTTGTATTGGTATTTATGGTTGGTGCAATAAGCTTGCATAAATCTGTTAAACGGGAGAAAAAATTACAAGAGCAAAAGAAAAACTTTTTGCTTTCCGTTACCCACGAATTAAAATCCCCGCTGGCATCTATAAAATTATTATTACAAACCATTCAGAAAAGATCCCTAAATAAGGAACAGATACTTGACTTTATTGATAAGTCATTACTGGATATAGAGCGGCTGGATGATATGGTAGAAAACATGCTGCTGGCTTCAAAAATTGATAATCAATCTTATACATACCCCAAAGCAAGCTTTAATTTATCAGTTTTAGTAGATAGTATAGTAAACCGCTTGCAGGTTACTAAATGCGATTGCAATCAGCAGATCATTAATGCTGAGATTGAGCCTAAGATCGAGATCACCGGTGATAAATTCGCATTAACATCTGTAGTGACCAACCTGATAGAAAACGCTGTTAAATACTCCAAACCCTGTGAAGTAGTAGGTGTAAAATTGTTTTTAAAGGACAATAAAATTTATTTAGAGGTAGCAGATCATGGTATAGGTATAGCTGACGAAGAAAAAACCCGTATTTTTGATAAGTTTTACCGGGTAGGAAGTGAAGACACACGTAATACAAAAGGTACAGGTTTAGGCTTATACATTGTAAAGGAAGTGTTAAATAAACACCAGGCCAGTATAAGGGTAAAGGATAATCGCCCTGCAGGTAGTATATTTGAGGTAGTTTTTGGATTAAGCTAATTAATTAATATATGCTAAATAAAAAAAGAATTTTATTAGCCGAAGATGAAGATCATCTTTTAGAAGCTATCAAACTCAACCTTGAATTAGAAGGTTACAAAGTGTCAACCGCTACTAACGGTAAAAAGGCATTACAGTTATTCAAAGAAGAACGTTTTAACCTGGTTATCCTGGATGTAATGATGCCGGAAATTGATGGCTTTGTTGTTGCTGAAACTATCAGGCTTGAAAATTCAGAAGTACCCATAATGTTCCTTACTGCTAAAAATACCAATGAGGATAAGATAAATGGGTTAAAAAAAGGAGCAGACGATTACCTGACTAAACCCTTTAACCTGGAAGAACTGATATTAAGGGTGAACAACCTGGTAAAACGCGGTTTAAAGGGCGATGACCTTAAAGAGTTTAACAGCTATAAAATTGGCGATAAAACCATTCACTTTAACTCTTTTGAATTAGTAAACGGTGATGGTTCCATTACTCCGCTTACTAAAAAAGAAACCATGCTGCTTAAATTGTTGATAGAGCGCAGAAATGACGCCGTATCTCGCGAGCAGATATTGGAAACTGTATGGAACTATGATGTGTACCCGTCAACCCGTACCATAGATAATTTCATTCTTACCTTCCGTAAGTATTTCGAACCTGATCCTAAAAACCCGGTTTATTTCCACTCTATACGTGGTGTAGGTTATAAATTTACCGATCAGCATTAATTTTCATGTTCACTAATCGGGCACGAATACTGGTTATCGGCGCTTTTATTATTATGTTGGTGGTTTCCATTAACCTGCATGTCTATCAAATTGCAGCTGTAATAGTAATGTTTATCGGCTTCCTGATATGGGGGTATTTTAAAGAAGGCACCATCATATTAGCAGCAAAAGCTTTTCATCATAAAGATTATAACAAAGCAGAGGCCTTATTGAACCAGATTAGTAACCCCAATTGGTTAAGCAAAAAGCGCCGTGGCTTTTATGAGTTTATTATGGGAGGCATATGCCTGCAAAAACAGGATTTTGATTCGGCCGAAAAACATTACGAAATAGCGGCCCAATACCCATTACGTACAGCAAATGATCATGTTGCCGCATTAGGGCATGTAGTAAATATCAGCATAAGGCAGGGAAATTATGAAAAGGCTAAAGCTTATTTACAGCTTGCTGATAAATACGAAGAAAAAATAAATGCTAAAATGAAGGATGTAATAAACCGCCTTCATCAGGAATTAAAAAAACATTAAACGTAGAGACGCAATACTTTGCGTCTCTATAATAAAATTAACAGTAGAGACGCAATACTTTGCGTCTTTGATACAAAAATTAACAGTAGAGACGCAATACTTTGCGTCTTTAATACAAAAATCAACAATAGAGACGTAAGTATTGCGTCTCTACAATTATATATATGGAGGCGCAAAGTATTGCGCCTCTACAGGATAAATACATGAGAGATTCATTACTAATAAAAGCAGCTTTTTCAGAAAAAACAGAACGTCCACCGGTATGGATGATGCGCCAGGCAGGTCGTTTTATGAAAGAATACTGGGATATTAAAAACAAATATTCCTTTCTGGAAATGTGTAAAAC
>JAQBOY010000398.1 GCA_028287805.1 Mucilaginibacter sp. | reverse complement strand
TAAACTCTTTTGCCTTTACAACCCGAATATTTTTTTTATCAGCAGCTAATAAAACCGGGTGTGCAAGACTCCAGTTAGAATAATTAACAGAACTGCTTTTAAGGCTATTTAAAATATTTATGGAGATTTGCGTAAGATGGCTGGCACTGTTTAATAAATCTCCCGATTGCAATGCCCTGCCCTGTAGTCCGCCTAAAGCAGCGGTTACATAAGTGCTTCGGCTACCCAATACTTCCGGCACATCCCATCCTCCCGCAACCGACAAATAGGTGCGGCTACCCAACGGATTGTTTATTAACCGTATAGTAGTTCCGGCCGGAATAAACAACGGGCGTTCCGTCGGCATATTAGTATTAGCTGCTGTTAGCGTGGCGCCATCACCTGAATAGGCGATCAGCATATCTGTTTCGGCTATAAACTCAGCATTGGCATACGTAAATTCAATAACCGCCACATTATCATCATTACCCACAACCAGGTTAGCCATACGTGCCGACAGGATATCCATTGCCCCGGAAACAGGTACCGCCTGCGATAAATACAGGTAACGTCCACTATCCTGTATGGTGCTCAGCATACCAGGTTTAATGATTCGTATCTGCATTGGCGTTATTTATTAAATGGTCAAATTCCGGCTCATCAATAGGTTTAAAAACCACCTGGTTGCCCGCTTTCAACAAAGCGGGTTGCGGTAAAACAGCATTAAACAGCGTAAGAGGCGTTCGGCCAATAATCTGCCATCCACCAGGTGTTTCTAACGGGTAAATTCCGGTTTGTTTACCGGCTATGCCTACAGAACCGGCAGGTATGGCCCTACGTGGTGTTGGCTTACGAGGTGTTGCCAATACTTCGGGCATACCACCCAGATAGGCAAACCCCGGAACAAAACCAATCATGTATACTTTATAAATTGCAGAACTATGCAGGTTAATTACTTCGGCAGTGCTTAAATTATGCAGGCTTGCTACCTCATTCAAATCGGGCCCGAATTTGTCCCCGTAGCAAACCGGGATAGTTATCGTTTCATTAAGGGGGGCAATTGTAGATGACCGCTTGTTTTTGAGCACGGTAAGATAATTGCATACTTTATCAAAGCACCCCGCTCCCTGCAAACCTGACGATTGGATAACCTGCACCGGATCAAAAAAAACGGTTAAAGTGGCGTAGGCCGGAACAGTGGTATAAAACCCGGGAAACGGGTTTTGATAGATAAGCTCATTAAAGCTATTTACCTGACGTAATACATGCTCGTCAATTAGCTGTCTAAATTCAACAGCAACTGCCCGTTCACTTATATAATAAATATTAAAACCTGCCTCAACTTTATTCATGCCTGTATGAGTCTGCAAATTAAATAAACCTTGTTGAATAGGCAATTTTATTGGTGTTATAAACTGGCAGCAATTAATAGTGACAAATTTTGCCATTGTTTAAACATGTACTATAGCATATCACGTCTGAAAAAGGGTTAATTTGTATATCATTTATACTTTGTAACTTCTCAGCAGTATAGTTGAAAAGCAATAAACTTTGCAGTATTATTGCAATATTAACAAGATGCCGCTGCATAGCTTAACTGATCAAGTAATGAATAAATTTTTCTTAACAATTATTCCTATTGCGTTAGCAATAACCACAAATGCCCAGCAGAGCGGCACCCTAACCGCAAAAGACTATGAACATGCCGAAAGCATGCTAAATTATAATACAGAACCATTAGTGGACCATACCGGCATTAATCCGACATGGCTTCCTGATGACCGGTTTTGGTATCGCGCCACAGCGGCTCAGGGCAACCAATTTATAATATTTAACCCGGCAAAAGGCACCCGTATTCCGGCTTTTAATCATGGAAAATTAGCGACAGCATTATCAACAGCTACGGGCAAACAATACCAAGCTTCTGCTTTACCCTTTGAGCGTATTAGTTTTTCGGCAGATGGTAAGGGAGTTATTTTTCAGGCAGACGGTAAACAATGGCGGTTTGATACAAAAACCAATCAGGTTACTCCGGATAATTCCCCTGTACCGGCACCTGTTGCTATACGCGGTCGTGGACGTCGTGGTGGTTTGAAAGAAGGTAATCCTAATGAAAGCTTATCCCCTGATGGAAAAAAAGCCGCGTTTATAAAAGATTATAATTTATGGGTGCGTGATGTGCAAACCAATAAACAAACCCAGTTGACTACTGATGGCATAAAAGACGATGGTTATGCTACGGATAATGCGGGTTGGGCAAAAACTGATAGGCCAATACTGGTATGGTCGCCTGATTCAAAAAAGATTGCCACCTTTAAACAGGATGAGCGTAAGGTAAACGATATGTACCTGGTAAGTACAAAAGTGGGGGCGCCAAACTTAAAGGCATGGAAATACCCATTACCGGGGGATACCGAAATCCCTATGCTGAAACGTGTTATTATTAATGTGGACAGCCCTAAAATAATTAAACTACAAGTTGCGCCAGACCCGCATAGATCTACTTTAAGCGATGATATAAAAAATGGCAACGCATGGGCAGATGTGTATTGGAGTGCTGATGCCACCAAATTGATTTTTGTATCTACTAACCGCGATCATAAACAAGAAAAAGTTCGTATGGCGGATGCCGCAACAGGGGCGGTTCACGAAATTTTTGAAGAAACTGTACCTACCCAATTTGAATCGGGATGGGAAAGCGTTAACTGGCGGTACCTGAGCAAAACCAATGAGATCATCTGGTTCTCTGAACGCGATAACTGGGG
>JAQBOY010000397.1 GCA_028287805.1 Mucilaginibacter sp. | reverse complement strand
CCAAATGATCTTTAAATTCATTAACCGGGCGAAAACCATCAACCCGCATAGCACCAACAAAATGACCTATTCCTTCACCCACCGGATTTGCAGAGGGCTCTAAAAAAGCAACAAACGGAGGTACCCAGGGGCCGTAATTCGCTCCTGACAATACACCTGATAATATATCAACAACCGCGCTTAATCCAAATCCTTTATGGCTGCCGTGTTCCCGGTCGCTACCGAGCGGCAATAATGATCCGCCATTTTTTAAGGCATGAGGATCGGTTGTATAATGACCTTCTTTATCCTGTATCCACCCTTCAGGCACCTGTTTTCCTGAGCGTTGTGCAATTTCCAGTTTGCCATTTGCCGCAGCAGAGGTAGCCATATCCACTATTACCGGTGGATAGTTCCCAGCCGGGAAGGCATAGCACATGGGATTAGTGCCCAACATGCGTTCGTTTGAAAAGGTAGGTGCAACCAGCGGACTGGCATTAGTCATTGCATAACCTATCATATCTTTTTCAACGGCCATCAGCGTGTGGTAGCCTGCTATGCCAAAATGATTGGAATTGCGGATAGCTACCCATCCGGAACCATATTGAGCTGCCTTTTGAATAGCTATTTTCATGGCATAAGGGGCAACTACTAACCCTAATCCGGCATCACCGTCAACCGTAGCTGTTGTAGGGGTTTCATGTACTATTTGTATATTGGGCGTAGGATTGATACGTTGCTTTTCCCATAAGCGTACATAGCCCGTTAAACGGGCTACACCATGCGAATCAATACCCCGCAGATCTGCTTTTAATAGTACATCTGCTGCCAGCGTTGCATGCTCATCGCTGCAGCCCATGGAAAGGAAAATATTTTCAGTAAAGCTGCGCAGGGCGTATTCGGTAATGATCATTCACAAATATATCAAAAGACTACTTACAAAATTCCTCTCCACGCGTCATTGCGAACGAAGTCATCTCTAATGAGATAAGCGGTAAATTATATATACGATTTGCATCCGTAGAGATTGCTTCGTTCCTCGCAATGACGACCTTTTTAATTTTATTTTTTTGTGACAGCTTGATCAGACACTAATGAGATAAGCGGGAACTATATATACGATTTGCATCCGTAGTGATTGCTTCGTTCCTCGGAATGACGACCTTTTAAATTTTATTTTTTCTGTGACACCTTGATCAGATCATTAATGAGATAAGCGGGAACTATATATACGATTTGCATCCGTAGAGATTGCTTTGTTCCTCGCAATGACGGCGGGGGAGAGTTGATCTTGCCAAGATATTACTTTTTTATTGTCACATTAGAGATTGCTTCGTACCTCGCAATGACGGCGGATCCGCAAAGGGGCGGATCAGGATGACAATACTGGTTTAAATATTTAAATAAATTATTCTGTCAAAACCGCAAACTTAAATTCCAGCGGTTCAAAGTTCCTCACCAGCTCGTCAATAAATTGCTGGCCCCATTTCACATATAGTAAACCAAAATTTTCAGTCCGCTCCTGTAAGCTGTTGTTCGGGAAAAGTTCGGCCTTTACCTGGTCTATCTGTTCCAGGCGGGTGTGGTAATTTCTTTTTTCGGCCTTTACCAGTTTTTTCTCTAGGTTATCGATGGCCTTTTTTAAGCGGGCCTGTACCGCTTCAGCAGACGGAGCAAGTGTACTATCTATTTTATAGGAGCGTAGTTTGATCTTTTCAAAAACATGTTGCAGTTCGCGCCATTCTTCCTGCAGCGTTAGTGTATGCTCACTGTGTTTTTTTACCCATTCACTTTTGATAGTATCGGCACTTCTGAACAGATCTGCGGCTTTAAGTTCCAATTTGTTAATCTTAGCAGCCGATTCTTTACGAACCACCAATCCTGAGTTTCGCAATATTAAAACCGGAAAGTCTACTTTATAATGATCAAAAGTCGATTTCAGCTCCAACCAGTAAACCACCTCTGCCCCACCGCCAATGTAAGCTATGTTGGGTAAAATACATTCCTGATACAAAGGGCGCATCACCACATTTGGGCTAAAGCGTTCGGGATGCTCCGCAATCTCCTGCTGCAACTCTGCTTTGGTAAAGCGTGTTTCTGTATTTAATACGTGATAACTGTCCTTCTCAAAAACAATCCGTTCGCGGAGCTTATCCTGTAAATAGAAAAAATTGATCTCGCGCGGGTTAACCTGTATATGCACACCTAACTTGTGCAACTCTTCGTTAGTGGCGGTTATTTTTTTAAAGCTGTTTTCCTCAATAATATCCTGTTCAATAATTGGGGCGAATTGTTTTTTAAATGCAATATCATCGGCATCAATGATCACTAAACCATATTGTCCGAATAGTGCATTAACTAAATATCGGGTAGCATCCGCTAATTTATCAAAACTGGTATAGGCTGTTTCTACAATTTCTGCCAATTCAGGAGCATGTCCTTCGAAACCTAAAGCCCCTTTATATTGGTTCAGGGCCTGGCGCATACTGTCGGGGTTGATGCGGCCTGTAGCGCCGGCTGCTTCATACCACCAATGCACCTTTTTGCCGCCTATGTTGGTATAGTTGATCTCCGCAAAATCATGATCTTCCGAAGCCATCCAGTAAACGGGGACAAAGTTTTTGTTGGGGAATGCCGCTTTTAGCTCGCGCGCCAATTTAATAGCCGTTACTATTTTATAGATAAAATAAAGAGGACCGGCAAATATGTTGAGCTGATGGCCGGTTGTAATGGTATAAGTATCAGCAGATTTAAGTAATTCGATATTCCCTTTTACTAAACTCAATCTGCCATTTGGCGGAGAAAATTCGAAATTCGATATCCCCTCGTATTGTTTGGTTAGAACACGGGTTAAAGTATCGCGGTCGGCAATTACTTTTTTATTGGCTAATAATTTTGAAAAACCCTGAATATCCGGACGATAGTTATAAAAAGGTCTCAATTCGGGACGATCATTGATATAATCAACAATCGTTTGGGAGAAAAATCCGGTTTCTTTATAACTAATACAGGTAACGTCCATTTAGTTCAAATGTAAAAGCATTAACCTGATTTACACACTCAATTTAAATTATTTTACAATGTGTCCATAAAGGTCAAAGTCTTCAGCGTTGTCAATTTTAACATTTACAAAGCTGCCAACGGTAGCATAATCAATTGCAGCATCAATTAATACCTCGTTATCTACCTCGGGCGAATCAAATTCCGTACGACCCACAAAGTAATTCCCATCCTTTTTATCGATCAATACTTTATAGGTATGGCCAATTTTCTCCTGGTTTTTATCAAATGAAATGCCCTGCTGTATTTCCATTATAGCATCCGCACGTTGTTGCTTTACGTTTTCAGGTACATCATCAACCAACGAATGCGCATGTGTTTTTTCTTCGTGCGAATAGGTAAAGCAGCCTAAACGGTCAAATTTAGTTTCTTCCACCCATTGCTGCATTTCTTCAAAATCCTGTTGTGTTTCACCGGGATAGCCCGTAATTAACGTAGTACGCATAGCTATGCCGGGCACTTTATCGCGGATGGTATTTACCAGATCAATAGTTTTTTGTTTGGTAATTCCCCGGCGCATGGATTTAAGCATATTATCGCTGATATGCTGTAGCGGCATATCCATGTATTTGCAGATATTTTCGCGCTCGTTCATTACATCCAGTATCTCCATTGGGAAACCGGAAGGATAAGCATATTGCAGCCTGATCCATTCAATGCCATTTACATCTGATATACGGCGAAGCAACTCATCTAAATTACGTTTACCGTAAAGGTCAAGGCCATAATAGGTAAGGTCCTGCGCTATCAGTATTAATTCTTTAGTGCCGTTTTTAGCTAATTTTTGCGCTTCATTTACCAGGTCTTCAATAGGAGTGGTTAAATGTTTGCCGCGCATCAGCGGGATAGCACAAAACGAGCAAGGCCGGTTACAGCCTTCGGCAATTTTAAAATAGGCAAAATGTGAGGGGGTGGTTAATAAACGTTCGCCAATCAGCTCGTGTTTATAATCCGCACCAATGGATTGTAACAGGTTTTGCAGATCATTGGTGCCAAAATAGGCATCCACATTGGTAATCTCAGCTTCCAGTTCGGGTTTATAACGCTCAGATAAACAACCGGTAACAATTACTTTCCCTACCTTACCCTGCTCTTTTAATTCGCTGTATTGTAAAATGGTATCTATTGATTCCTGCTTGGCATTATCAATAAAACCACAGGTATTTATTACGACGATATCATCACTACTCACTGCCTCAGCCTCGTGCACCACATCAAACTGGTTCCCTTTAAGCTGACCCATTAAGATTTCTGAGTCGTAAATGTTTTTTGAACAACCTAAAGTGACAACGTTAATTCGTTGTTTGCTTTTTACTTTTGGTTGAATTATTGTTTTTGTCTGCATTATTTATCAAGGCGTCATTGCGAGGTACGAAGCAATCTCTAATGAGACAGGCGGCGAACTTGCATGGTCGATTTGCATCTGTAGAGATTGCTTCGTACCTCGCAATGACGACGTTTTTTTATTGTTTGAAGAGTGAATCCACAAAAGCCTTACGATCAAATAACTGCAAATGATCCATTCCTTCGCCTACTCCTATATATTTTACCGGTATTTTAAACTGATCAGATATCCCTATTACTACGCCGCCTTTTGCTGTACCGTCCAATTTGGTTAACGCAAGCGCGTTTACGGCAGTTGCTTCAGTAAATTGTTTGCATTGCTCAATAGCGTTTTGACCGGTTGAAGCATCGAGTACCAGCAAAACCTCATGCGGTGCACCAGGAACAACCTTTTGCATTACATTTTTAATCTTGGTCAACTCGTTCATTAAACCCACTTTATTGTGTAAACGCCCCGCGGTATCAATAATTACTACATCATCCTGGTTAGCCACAGCCGAGCGTAAAGTATCAAAGGCAACAGACGCGGGATCAGATCCCATAGCCTGTGCAACTACTTTTACGCCAACACGCTGTCCCCACAGTTGTATCTGGTCAACCGCGGCAGCACGAAAAGTATCCGCAGCCCCTATAACAACTTTGTTTCCTGCTTGCTTCAGTTTATATGCCAGCTTGCCAATGGTAGTAGTTTTGCCTACCCCATTTACGCCAACTACCATTATTACATAAGGCTTATGGTCGCCATATTCAAAATTCGAAAAGTCATTGCTGTTGTTTTCTGCAAGCAATTGCTGAATTTCATCGCGCAGCAAGCCATTTAATTCAGAAGTGCTTATGTATTTGTCGCGCGCTGCTCTTGCCTGTATGCGTTCAATGATCTTTAATGTAGTGGCAACGCCCACATCTGACGTTACCAGCACCTCTTCCAGTTCATCCAGCACATCATCATCAACGGTTGATTTACCGGCTATTACTTTGGAGATCTTTGAAAAAAAATTGTCCTTGGTTTTTTCTAAACCTGAGTTCAGCACCTCTTGTTCCTGAGGCGTACTTTCCTTTTTCTTAAAAAAATCAAATAATCCCATGGGCCTCACCTAAATCCTCTCCAATGGAGAGGATTTCAATTTAGTAAATATAAAAATAACTTTGTTATCAATTTAAGCCTTTAGTCAACCCCCTCTCCTTTGGAGATGCTGGGGTGAGGCAACAAAAAAAGCCCTCTCGTATTAAACAAGACGGCTTTCATATTTTATAAAGTATTTATTAAGCTTTTGACTCATTGATCGCGTCTTTAACGTGATCGTTGTGTACAATTGCTTCTTTAAATGAATAAGCACCAGTTTTAGGAGACTTAATCATTGTTATTACTTTTGAATATTCTTTGCCTTTACCTGTTTTTAGGGTTGCAACTACTTTCTTTGCCATTTCAGTATGTGTTGTAAGTTGTAAGTTGAAGGTTGTAAGCTGTAGTTATTTCATGCAGCTTATTACCTGTAACCTGCAACAAATTATTTAATCTCTTTGTGAACTGTTACTTTTCTTAAAACCGGGTTAAATTTCTTAAATTCCAGTCTTTCAGTTGTATTCTTCTTGTTCTTAGTGGTAATGTAACGTGACATACCCGGCATACCGCTTGTTTTATGCTCGGTGCACTCTAAAATTACCTGAACTCTATTACCTTTCTTTGCCATTTTCTTTATAGTTGAAAGTTGAAAGTTGTGAGTTGTAAGCCGCCTTTAAATTCATGCAACTTGTAACATACAACTGCAACATGTTATATGTATCCTTTTTTTACAAATTTATTGATACAGGCAGTTATGCCGTTTTTGCTGATAGTTTTAACAGCTGATGTAGATACCTTTAAAGTTATCCATTTATCTTCTTCAGGAATATAAAACTTCTTAAGCTTCAAGTTTGGATGAAACCTGCGTTTTGTTTTAACGTTTGAGTTAGAAACGTTATTACCAACTAAAGATCCTTTTCCTGTTAGATCACAAATTCTTGACATGACAAATAATTTAATTATTCCCTTTTTCTTAAAGAGTTTGCAAATATCAGGATTTTAACTTAAATATTCAATAGTGATTTAATTATTTTTTCAAATTGTTTTTTTTAGAAGGATATATACAAAAATTGTAATTTACACCACCAATATACCAGGTTATGAAAATCACATCATTTGATCAATATCAGCAGGTTTATCAACAAAGCATAGAACAACCAGAACAATTTTGGGAAGAAATTGCCAATAACTTTTTATGGAAGAAAAAATGGGATAAGGTGCTGGAATGGAATTTTAAGGAGCCCAACATTAAATGGTTTCAGGGGGCCAAACTAAATATCACCGAAAATTGCCTTGATCGCCACCTGGATACTTTGGGTGATAAGCCCGCTATTATATGGGAGCCGAATGACCCAAATGAGAATCATCGTATACTAACTTACCGGCAGCTGCACGATAAAGTTTGCCAGTTTGCTAATGTGCTTAAAAACAATGGCGCTAAAAAGGGCGACCGGATATGTATTTATATGCCCATGGTGCCTGAGCTGGCTATAGCGGTACTGGCCTGTGCAAGGATAGGCGCGATACACTCCGTTGTTTTTGGTGGTTTTTCAGCACAATCCATATCCGACAGGATAAATGACGCACAATGCAGTTTAATTATAACTGCCGATGGCGGAATGCGGGGCAATAAGGATATCGCTTTAAAATCAGTTATTGACGATGCCCTGGTACAGTGCCAATCGGTTAAAAAAGTTATTGTGCTTACCCGTACGCATACACCTGTTTCAATGATAAAGGGCCGTGATGTTTGGTGGGAAGATGAAATAAAAAAAGTTGAAACACAAGGCAGCCC
>JAQBOY010000391.1 GCA_028287805.1 Mucilaginibacter sp. | reverse complement strand
CCAATGGTTTGTATCAGCGAACGTTCTGAACGCAGAAAACCTTCCTTATCCGCATCTAATATAGCTACCAGGGATACTTCGGGCAAATCCAATCCTTCACGCAGCAGGTTAATACCTATTAACACATCAAACTCCCCTAAGCGTAATCCTCTTAAAATTTCCACCCGTTGCAGGGTCTTTACTTCTGAGTGTATGTAACGGCATTTAATGCCGAGCCGGTCCATATATTTTGCCAGTTCCTCGGCCATACGTTTGGTAAGTGTGGTTACCAATATCCGATCACCCATCTTTATGGTTTTATCCACTTCATCCAGCAGGTCATCCACCTGGTTAATTACTGGTCTTACCTCAATTAACGGGTCAAGCAGGCCGGTTGGGCGTATCACCTGCTCAACAACTACACCACCAGATTTTTCAAGCTCAAAATCGGCCGGTGTGGCGCTTACATAAATAGTTTGGGGTGCCAGGCGTTCAAATTCCTGAAAGTTAAGCGGCCGGTTATCCATAGCTGCCGGCAAGCGGAAACCATAATCCACCAGTGATATTTTTCGTGAGCGGTCTCCCCCATACATCGCTCTGATTTGCGGTACGGTAACATGGCTTTCATCTATCACCATCAGGTAATCATCCGGGAAATAATCCAGCAAACAGAAAGGGCGCATCCCGGGAGCGCGTCCATCAAAAAACCTCGAATAATTTTCAATGCCCGAGCAATAGCCTAACTCACGGATCATTTCAAGGTCGTAATTAACCCTTTCCTCCAATCGCTTGGCTTCCAGGAAACGGCCATCATCAATAAATTGCTTTTTACGGGTTTCCAGTTCTTCCTGTATGGCCCAGATGGATTGTGTAAAGCGTTCGCGCGGGGCGACATATAAGTTGGCGGGATAAACTACCATGTGGGTCATCTTCTCCAATGTTTTGCCAGTTGTTACATCAAAGGTGCTAAGCTCTTCAATATCATCGCCAAAAAATGATATTCGGTAAGCATGATCCATATAAGCCGGGAAAATATCAACTATATCCCCTTTAACTCTAAAGGTACCCCGTTTAAAATCGGCCGTGGTACGTCCGTACAATATCTCTACCAGGCGGTGTAAAAAAGCATTGCGGCTGATACGTGTACCAACAGCGAATTTAAATACCGAATTGGCAAAATCCTCCGGATTACCCATACCATAAATACAGGATATGGACGAAACTACGATCACATCCCTCCTGCCCGACATTAATGCCGAAGTGGTACGCAAACGCAGCTTTTCAATCTCCTCGTTTATTTGCAGGTCCTTTTCTATGTAAGTATTAGTGGTTGGTATAAATGCTTCCGGCTGGTAATAATCGTAATAGGACACAAAGTAGTTTACCGCATTTTCGGGAAAGAACTGCTTAAACTCACCATATAACTGAGCCGCTAATGTTTTATTATGACTTAATACCAACGTAGGCTTTTGCGTTTGTGCAATAACGTTGGCAACAGTAAATGTTTTACCCGAGCCGGTTACACCCAGCAGGGTTTGAAACGGGTCTTGGTTATTAACACCTTCAACCAGTTGCCTTATGGCTTCGGGCTGGTCGCCGGTGGGTTTATATTGAGAGGTTAATTTAAAATCCATTTGAGACTGCAAAAATACAGATTAGTGATTAGAGATTAGTTAATTAGCAATTAGTTTACATTAGCATAACGATTTCATGTTTTGAATGTTCGATTCGTTTAGTGCAAAGTAAATGGTGGGGTGTGACAGCAGTGTGTCAGGAGGGTAAATTAAGCATAATCGACAATAGTGAGGGGTAACTTCATCCTGTTCTGAAATTAATATTCTAAGTTAGTACTATTCCTAACTTATGCCAAGTGATTATCAACATGATACACCGTTTTTAATTAATAAGCATGTACTAACAGCTGATAATCAAGCGTTCATGTATGTTCAGAAGTGTCATGCGGCAATGAACATGAACACTTGCCATGTTGAGCAAATAGGCTAAATTTGTCCTAAAATAAATCCGAAATTGAATATTCAAAACTCTAAATACAACCACATCTTCTTCGATCTCGATCACACTATCTGGGATTTTGATAAGAATGCCGAGGAAGCCTTGCAGGAGCTTTATGCAATTCATGCATTAGAAAATATCGGGCTTTCATCTGCCGATGTTTTTATTGAAACCTATACCCGAAATAATCATCGCTTATGGGCTGAATACCATATCGGAAAAATTACAAAACATGAACTACGCGAGGCCCGCTTTAAACAAACGTTTTTAGACCTGGGCGTACATCCTGATTTGATACCGGTTGGTTTTGAAGATGCTTATGTACAGTTATGCCCAACAAAAACCAACCTGTTTCCGCATGCTCATGAAACCTTAGCGTATTTAAGTGCTAAATATCCACTGTACCTCATATCTAATGGTTTTAAAGAATCCTCAGAAATAAAGGTCAGTAATACAGGGATAGGTAAATATTTTCAGCACGTTATCATATCTGAAATAGTTGGTGTTAACAAACCCGATAAAGCTATTTTTCAGCATGCGCTTGATCTGGCAGGTGCAGTAAAAGAAGAAAGTTTAATGATTGGCGACAGCCTGGAAGCTGATATATACGGTGCTTTAAATTTTGGCATGGACGCCATTTATTTTAATCCTTTTAATAAAGAAAAACCTGCTGATGTGCCTTTGCAGATTAATCATTTAAAAGAGTTAACTTTAATATTATAATTGTCATAGTCACTGATTTAAATGATTAAAGGGATCATTCATCCTGGGTTTGTTTTATTATGCTTCATCTGTTATTCTTACTATAAACATTTAAAACAATCTGCACCTATAAAAAATAAAGTTAGCAGCCCGATGAAACCTTTTAGATTTAATGTAGTCTTAACCTTAAAATAATTTGATTTCTTCACTTTTGTAAAAATTGATATTATGCATTTTGAATATGCGTACATGGTTATAGTTGGTTTGCTGCTGCTGGTTGGTGCATTCTACTTAAGCCCATATGAATTAAAAGTTAATGAAGACGAAGACGACGAGTAATCGTTTGTTAATCTCTCCCCTGCTGCAATATAACCGGTATTATTTACCGGAAGGAAGTTTATCCCCCCAATTTTAATGGCAAAACGTGAAGTTGACATCGTAATTATATCAGATGTGCATTTAGGTACCTATGGCTGCCATGCCAAGGAGCTGCTGAAATATTTAAAAAGCATAAAACCTAAAATGCTTATTTTAAATGGCGACATTATTGATATATGGCAATTTAGTAAATCATACTGGCCCGAAGCGCACATGAAGGTAGTGCGCCGCATTTTAAAATTTGTTACCGAAGGTATTCCCGTTTATTATTTAACCGGCAATCATGACGAGATGCTGCGCAAGTTTACTGATTTTAACCTGGGCTCATTTAAGTTGCTGAACAAAGTTATTTTAAACATTGATGGCAAAAAAGCCTGGATATTTCATGGGGATGTATTTGATGTAACGATGCAACACTCTAAATGGTTAGCAAAATTGGGCGCTGTTGGTTATGATACTTTAATTTGGCTTAACAGTGTTACCAACTGGTTTTTAACCGCTATGGGAAGACCAAAAATGAGCTTTTCACAAAAGATAAAAGCTAAATTTAAAGATGCTGTAAAATTTATTAATCAGTTTGAGCAAACTGCCGCAGATTTGGCCGTTGATAAAGAATATCAGTATGTGATATGCGGCCATATTCACCAGGCCGAAATAAGGGAAATGACTGCTACAGACAACCCCGGCAAGGTGCTGTACCTAAATTCAGGTGATTGGGTAGAAAGCCTGACGGCACTGGAATACCACAATAAAACCTGGACAATATTTAAATATAATCCGGATAACTTTAAAAGCGATGCTGACGAGGATGACATCACGGATGCCGAAGACCTGGACGCTAAATTAGATGTGAGGTCTTTACTGGAAAGATTTAAGAACGAAGAGCACTGAGATTCTGTTAAGCCGTTATCTTTTTATTAACTTGTCCCCCGCTTAATCTATGAAGATACTTTACGCCATACAGGGAACGGGTAATGGACATATCAGCCGTGCAAGGGAGATTGTGCCTTTGTTGCAACAATATGGTGAAGTTGATCTGCTGGTAAGCGGAACCGAAGCTGAAGTAAGTTTATCTGAACCGCTTAAATATAAATTCCACGGGTTTAGTTTTGTATTTGGAACAAACGGCGGGGTTGATAAATGGGCAACTTTCAAAATTATGGATCTTCGGCAACTGTGGCGCGATATGCATAGTTTGCCGCTAAACCAATATGATCTGATTATTAATGACTTTGAACCGGTTAGCGCCTGGGCTTGTAAAATTCAAAAAATATCTTCTGTATCATTAAGTCATCAATGTTCATTTATCTCGCCTAAAACACCAAGGCCGCCAAAATGGAACTATGCGGAATGGCTGTTTAAATACTACTCGCCCACTACTGATCATATTGGATTTCATTTTGAAAAATATGACGACTTTATCCATACGCCGGTAATAAGAAGCGAAATACGGAATTTAAAAACAGCCAACCTGGGGCATTATACCGTTTATTTACCTGCTTATGATGATAAAACGCTGATTAAATATTTAAGCCAGGTAACTACTGTAGAATGGCAAATTTTTTCAAAGCGGCAAAAAACACCCTATCAACAAGGAAACATTCAAATATTCCCGGTAAATAATGAAGCTTTTAACAAGAGTTTAGCTAATTGCGAGGGTTTGCTGACGGGCGGGGGATTTGAAGGCCCTGCGGAAGCGTTATTTTTAGGAAAAAAGGTATTAATGATACCAATGAAGGGCCAGTTTGAACAGCAGTGCAATGCCCTGGCAGCGTCAAAACTGGGCGTACGGGTTGTTGAAGCCATTGATGAAAACTTTGTGATGAATATGAATAACTGGATAAATGACGATACCAAAATACTGGTAAACTTTCCGGATGAAACCGCGAAAATTGTACATGATATGATAAAGCGATATGCAAAATAGGAGCAATTTTATCATAAGCGGTTTTTCTTTTAATATTGCTACTACAAAAAAAAATTATGATCAATACATTCAGGACGTTTAACCCAATAAATATTGTATGGCTGGCAATTTTATTGATCCTGTTGCGTATGGGTTATATATTTCATACGCCCGATAAAATAGAATTTACGTTTGTTGAGCCATTTGCCAGGCTACTGGTTCCGGTGGATTATGAGTATGCCTTATCGCCTGCCAGTAATGTTTTTTTTGCTGGCGTGTTAGTATTAATACAGGCACTGGTGCTCAATCATTTAAGCAATCATTTCAATTTATTGGGTAAACCTACCTTTTTGCCGGCTGTGATGTATATTGTAGTATCAAGCCTGTTCACCCCTTTCCTGGTATTAAGTTCACCGTTGATCTGCAATTTCCTGGTTATTGCTATGTTGTATAAATTATTTAGTTTATATAAAGGCAATGATGCCAAATCAACGGCTTATGACGTGGGAATGATAGTGGCTATAGGGTCATTAATTTACCTGCCATTTATCTATTTCTTTTTAATTATATGGATTGCCCTGATAATTTTTAAACCTTTTGACTGGCGCGAGTGGGTAGCCGGTATAATCGGTTATGCTACAATTTTTTTCTTTTTTGCTGTTTTTTATTACTTAAATGACCGGTTAACTCAATTTTATAATATTTGGCTGCCATTGGGAACAAAGTTTCCCGACAGGATTAGCTTTAATTATTATAATTACCTCATATTGATACCTGTAATTTTAATTTTGATTCTTTGTTTTTTTAAGATCAGGCAAAATTTTTTCAGAAGCTATGTACAGATCCGTAAATCATACCAGTTATTGTTCATCGTTTTTTTAGTAGCCGGACTTTCGTTTTATGTGAAAGCCGAATTTCATTTAAATCACTTTTTACTGTGCGCTATCCCGGTTTCAGTATTTTTTTCCTACTATTTTTTATATGCCACTAAAAGATGGTTTTATGAATCTTTGTTTATTTTACTGTTAATAGGCATAGTTTATTTCCAGTTTAACACTTTTTAACTTTTACATTCGTTCATATTTGCGGGGTTATATTAGTTTTGTATCATGAAATTTGGTGTAGTTATATTCCCCGGTTCTAATTGCGATGAAGATATCATCCATGTATTAGAAAAAGTAATGGGTCAGCAGGTGGTTCGCCTATGGCATAAGGATCATTCTTTACAAGGTTGTGATTTTATTGTTTTGCCCGGTGGCTTCTCTTTTGGCGATTATCTACGGTCAGGCGCAATAGCACGTTTTTCTCCAATTATGCAGGAAGTTATCCAGTTTGCTGCAAAAGGCGGATATGTATTGGGAATATGTAATGGATTTCAAATTCTAACCGAAGCTGGTTTATTGCCGGGAGCTTTATTACATAATAAGAACCGCAAGTTTATTTGCCGTAACATTTACATGAGGCCACAAACAAGCAATTCTTTAATCACTGCTCAAATTGATCTGCAAAGAGCTTTAAAAATACCTATTGCACACGGTGAAGGAAATTACTTTGCTGATGCCGAAGTTGTAAAAATGATAAATGATAACGATCAGGTATTGTTCAGGTATTGTGATGAGGCTGGTAATGTTACTGATGAAGCTAATCCAAACGGATCAATGGAAAACATAGCAGGTATATGTAATATAAACCGTAATGTATTTGGCTTTATGCCGCACCCGGAACGGGCTGCAGATACTTTACTGGCTAATGAAGATGGGCTGGCTATTTTTGAATCCATATTATCATTGGTAAAAGCCTGATGGCTAATTTAGTTATCGATATTGGCAATACCTATACAAAAATTGCCGTATTTGATAATAATGAGTTACTATATATAGCATCTTTTACAGCGGTTAATGCTGATATTATAAATAATTTTTTGAAAGATTACCCAATCCGTAAAGCTATAATTTCATCAGTAAAAAAGGATAGTGAAGAGTGGCAAACCGTATTAAAAGAAAAAACCCAGTTAAATTATTTTAATGCCGGCATGGCCTCAGGTATCCATAATCATTATTTAACTCCGCAAACACTTGGCCTTGACCGTTTAGCAGCTGTTACCGGTGCCAGATACTTGTATCCGGATAAAAGCAGCCTGGTAATTGACGGTGGCACGTGCATAACCTATGATTACGTTGACAGCAACGGAAATTATTTTGGAGGCAGCATATCACCCGGCTTAACTATGCGTTATAATGCTTTAAACTACTTTACCTCGGGTTTACCATTAATAAAAACGGATGAAGTGCTTAATAATAATTACGGTAATAGCACAATAACGGCCATGCAATCAGGTGTACAAAACGGAATTAAATATGAATTAACAGGCTTTATTGATCAATATATAAAAAGCGACCAGCAACTGAATGTTATACTTACCGGTGGAGATAGTATTTTTTTTGATACTCTATTGAAAAATAGCATCTTTGCCCCCTATATTAAAATTGAGCCCCATTTGGTTCTACAAGGATTAAACGCAGCTATACAGAAGCATAATGATTAAATATACGAAACTTTTTATAACATTTTTACTTGCCGTTATAGCAATTGGGGCAAAAGCTCAATCAACTGCAACTTCAAGCTCGCCCTATTCAAGATATGGCCTGGGAGATATGAGCTCAGGTGTATTACCACAAAATACAGCTATGGGCGGTATTGCCACGGCTACAAACAGAATAAACGGATACAATAATATCAACTCCTTAAACCCGGCCTCCTATGGTTATATCAATTTAACCACTATTGATGTAGGTGTTTATTCAAATATTTTATTTTTAAGCCAATCTGGCCAACAAAGTCAAAGGGATGCAAATTTCAGGTTAAGCCATTTGGCATTTGCTTTTCCCGTAACTCCACATTCCGCCATAAGTTTTGGCCTGCAGCCTTATAGCCAGTTAGGATATAATTATAAACAAACACTGCCCAGGGGTTTTGGAACAACACCAACACCACCGGCCAGCAATCAGCCGGTAGATACCAATGCAGTAAACTATCTTTACCATGGTGAAGGCGGCTTGTCAAAAGCCTACATTGGTTATGGGTTTACTATATTTAAACATTTATCGTTGGGCGCCAATATATCATACATATTTGGTGATCTGAAACAAACCCAATCAGCTGAATTCCCCAGCCTGTACGGAACATTGAATACAAGCGTTGAACAGGACAACTCTATAAAGGGCTTAAGTTATGACTTTGGCGCGCAATATGCAATAGATTTAACACCGTCAAAACATTTAACTTTAGGTTATTCTGCTTCAGCCAATTCCAAGCTTACCTCCCAAAGCGCTTATATTGTTAGCCAATACACTTTGTCCAGTACCGGTACTGCCAATGTTGCCATTGATTCATTAACAAATCAACAGAATTCCAAGACCAAAATACAGTTACCCCAGATCAATCATTATGGCATTTCATATCAAAATGACGGTAAGTTTTTGCTGGGTGCTGATTATACAACCGGAAAATGGTCTAATCTATCCATTGGTGGTGTAAACCAGGGTTTACTGGACAGTAAAACTGTTAATGTTGGCGGGCAGATTACACCTAATATTAATGCTATTAACAGTTATTGGTCTACTGTTGATTACAGGTTTGGAGCCAAATATGATCAAAGCTATATCAACGTAAATAATCCGGTTGGCGGCGGCTTTACCAATATTAAATCATATGCGCTTACTTTTGGTTTAGGCTTACCGCTGCACCCTAATTTCCAAACTTTTTACAAGATCAACGTAGCTGCAGAAGTAGGGCAGCGCGGAACGCTTAGTAACGGGTTGGTTAAAGAAAATTATGTTAACATTCACTTAGGTTTTATGATTAACGATAAGTGGTTCCAACGATTTAAATTTGATTAATTAAGTGATGTATTGTAGTGCAAAACAAGTTTTATTGTTGCCGGCACTGCTTATAGGCATGCTGTTAATAAGCGCATGCGAAAACGACCTGAACAAAATCAAAGAAATTTCTGCAAAGGAGTCAACCAACTCCATTAACAGTACAACAGGTGTTGATATTACTTACAGTGATTCGGCAAAAGTGAAATTGGAAATGTTTGCTCCATTATTATTACAATACCAAAATCTGAAGCAACCAACCAAAGATTATGATAAAATGCCTAAAGGGGTTAAAATTGTTTTCTTTGATGCCAACCAAAAAGAATCGGGCAACATAATTGCAGACTCCGCCATTAACCATACAAACCAAAAAATAATTGAATTCCATAAAAATGTAGTAGCTACCAATTCGCAGGGGGAAACATTTAAATCAGATGAGCTGATATGGGACCAAAACAAAAAAATCATCTATTCAGATAAAACTGTGCAGGTAACAATGAAAGGGGGAAACGTGGTAAATGGAGTGAATTTTAAGAGTGATGAAAAGCTAAACCACCCGGTTTTTGGACAGTCGACAGGGATATTTAATGTTACAGACGCCCCTGGAAATCAGTAAACTTTTAATGCAAAATTTTGTATGATATAATTTTACTAAAAATTGTATCTTGCGCCCTCTTTTTAAATACATTAATAAAATTATTATATATAAAAATTATTATATAAAACTATATGGGTATAATGGGTTATCTGCGGGATCGCATGGGCAAAATTGTCGCAATTGTGATTGGACTATCGCTTTTTGCTTTTATTGCAAGTGAGGCGATAAGATCAGGCGGATCTTTTTTCAGAGATGATAGTAATGAAGTAGGAAACATAGGGGGTGAAAAGCTACCTTATGATGAGTTTAATAAAGATGTTGAACAAAACGCTCAACAATTTAAACAACAATCAGGTCAGGCTAACCTTTCACCTCAGATCATGAGTTATGTACAGGAAAATACCTGGAACCAAATGGTAAGCCGTTTGATTATTAAAAAGGAAGTTGAAAAATTGGGCTTAACGGTTAGCGATGATGAAACTCAGGCTATGACCAGCGGAAACAATCCGAGCCCGCAAATTATACAGGCATTTACTAATCCTCAAACCGGTAAGTTTGACAGGGCAAACCTGTTGAATGCCATCCAAAATATTAAACTGCTTAAGGATAATGATCCACAGAAAATAAGGTGGGCTGATTTTATAAGACAGTTGATACAGGGAAAATTAGGCGAGAAATATGTAGCAATGGTAACTAATGGATTATATGTTAATTCATTAGATGCTAAAGATGGCTATGAAGCAAAAAATAAATTAGTTAACTTCAAATATACGCTCCTTGAATACGCTTCTGTTGCCGACAATAAAGTTACTTTAACAGATGCTGATTACAGTAATTATTATGATGAGCATAAAGGTGAATTTAAAAATCCACAGGAATTAAGAGATATTGCCTATGTTAGTTTTAACGCGGCACCATCAAAAGAGGATTCAGCGGCGGTAAAATTACAAGTTAGTAAATTGGAAGCTGCTTTTAAATCAAGCACCAACGATTCATTATTTGTTCAGGTAAATTCTGAAACAAAGGCTCCTCTGGTTTATCAGCGTAAAGGCAAGCTGGAGCCTAAATTAGATTCTATTATGTTTAGCGCCGCTCCCGGCACTGTTTATGGCCCTTATTTATCAAATGGCAGCTATAGCCTTGCCAAACTGGTTGACGCACGTATAAGCCCTGATTCTGTTAAAGCCCGTCATATATTGTTTGACCCTAATATGGAAGGTGGCATAACTAAAGCGGCTGCTAAAGCAGACTCTGTAAAAAAGGTGATAGAGAGTGGCAAATCATCATTTGCAGATATGGCTAAAATGTATTCAGTTGATAAAGGCTCTGCTGATAAAGGCGGAGACTTGGGTACGTTTGGTCGTGGTTCTATGATACCGGTTTTTGAAGATGCCGTATTTAACGGTAAAAAAGGCGAATATAAAGTAGTTACTTCTCAATATGGTGTACATTTAATACAGATAGAAGATCAAAAAGGATCATCAAAAGTAGTAAAGGTAGCCGTGATTGATAAGCCATTGGTTGCAAGCAGTAAAACCCAATCTGCAGCCTACAGTAAGGCGCAGGCATTCCTGATTGCATTAACAAAAAATAATTTTGCTGAACAGGCGAGTAAAGCTGGTTTGCAAAAGAAAGCTGCTGACAATATAAATGCAACAGCTTCAAGTCTTCCGGGCCTTGATGATGCGCGCGAACTGGTACGATGGGCATTTAAAGCTGACAATGGCGCCCTTTCTGATCAGGTATTTTCTGTTGGCAACCAGTATGTTGTAGCCCAGTTAGTTCAGATCAAGAAGAAAGGCATACTGCCTTTGGAAGCAGTTAAAAAACAAATTGAACCGGCAGTAAGAAACCAGGTAAAAGGTAAAATGTTAACCGAAAAATTTGCTGCAGCATTAAATGGATCATCCAACATTGATCAGGTTGCCCAAAAGGCTGGCGGTAAAGTAGTGCCTGTTCAAAATATTGTTTTTGCTAATCCTATTATTCCGGGTGCATCTGCTGAATATAAATTAGTAGGTACTATTTTTGGATCTCCGGTTAATAAATTATCCAAACCTGTTGCAGGACAGCAAGGCGTATATGTATTTACTGTTGATAATTTTACAAACCCTGCACCGCTTACCAATGCAGTAAGAGAAAAGCAGCAAATATCTCAGGCTATATTACAGCGCTCAGAAGGGCAGCTATTTGATGCATTGAAAGATAAGGATAATGTAAAAGATTACAGAGCTAAGTTCTTATAGATAAAATTTAAAGTAATTTTGTATCCGGGAATAGCGTTATAGACGTGTTCCCGGATTTTTTATTATAGAGATTTGTTTTTATGGTAACGAACCGCCGCACGGAAAACGCTATCACTCTATAATATCGGGATATAATTTTATTTTAAGAATTATGGAAATACAGGAAAATATAATCAATAAAGTAGCACAAAGTGGTTTAATTTCACTTGATCCTGCTGATTTTCACGCTCAGGGTGAACGTGTGATTTATGATATTGCAGCTAATTTATTCCAGGGATTGATATTGCGTGAAAAAGATTTCAGGGAATTTGTAAAATCGCATGACTGGTCGCAATATGAAGGTAAAAACGTAGGGATTATTTGCTCTGCCGATGCCATTGTACCTGCGTGGGCTTACATGTTATTGGCTAATCGTTTGGCGCCTTATGCACTGGAAGTTGTTTTTGGGAATGAAGAAGTATTAGAAACCGTATTATTTATCAAAGCGATAGAAAAACTTGATGTTGAACAATACCGCGACCAACGTTTGGTAATTAAAGGCTGCGGGGATGTGGATGTACCGGTATCAGCCTATGTTGCTTTAACAAAAAAGCTTACACCTGTTGTAAAGAGCTTAATGTTTGGCGAACCTTGTTCTACCGTTCCGCTTTATAAAAGAAAAGATTAAAGCGGTAGAAATTAAAGCATGAAAAAATGGTTTTTGGTAACTGTCCTCCTTACAATAAGCTTAAGTAACGCAT
This sequence comes from Mucilaginibacter sp., assembly GCA_028287805.1. Taxonomy (GTDB): domain Bacteria; phylum Bacteroidota; class Bacteroidia; order Sphingobacteriales; family Sphingobacteriaceae; genus Mucilaginibacter. The sequence goes on along the minus strand of JAQBOY010000391.1, from coordinate 8,501 downwards.
TTAGCCAGGAACTTTCAGCTATTAATGAAACGGTTTTTAAAACAGGCGAGCAGCTTAGTTACAAATTTAAATATGGTTTTTTTACCGGTGCCGAAGCCACCTTACGTGTTGAGGACGGTGGAAAGAAAATTGAGGGGCATCCTACTTATCATATTATTGCGGATGGCAAAACCGCAGGAACATTTGATATTTTTTACAAAGTGCGTAACCGGTATGAAACTTATGTAGACCGTACTACGCTGTCTCCATATTTTTATACTGAAAACCGCCGCGAAGGTGGTTATCGGCATAGTGATAATGTAACTTTTGATAACGAAAATAATAAGATCACCGCTAACAAGGGTGTGTTTCCGTTTAAGGGGAAGGTATTTGATTTTGTATCTGCCTATTATTTTGCACGGAAAATTGATATTTCAAAGATCCGTATAGGTGAGAAATTTAACATGGAATACTTTTTAGAAGATGGTATACATACACTTAGCATCACTTATATAGGAAAAGAAAAAGCAGATTGCGGGTTAGGAGAATTTAATTGTTTAAAATTTAATCCTACCATTATTCCGGGCCGCATTTTTAGAAAAGACAGTAAGTTATACCTATGGATAACTGATGATAATAACAGGATACCCATAAAGGCGCATGTTGAACTGATAGTAGGAAGTGTAACTATGGAGCTAACAGACGCCAAAGGTCTTAAATACCCGTTAAATCCGATCAAATAAATAATGATATGATAGAAGTTGGAAGCGTTTTAGTGCATGAGGATGTAGTAAAAGAGAATTTTGTATGTAATTTAAATAAGTGCAAAGGTGCCTGCTGTTTAGAAGGTGATTCCGGAGCGCCTTTAAATGTAGACGAGCTTAATATTTTGAATGAAATATATCCGAAGGTAAAACCTTATATGACTGCCAAAGGAATTAAGACCATTGAGGAAGTGGGTACTTATGTAAAAGATTTTGAAGGTGATTATACCACCCCTTGCGTTGAAGTTAACAAAGAGTGCGCCTATGTGATATGGGAGAACGGCATAACTAAATGCGCTATTGAAAAGGCTTATGAAGAAGGAGCCATTAACTGGAAAAAACCTATTTCCTGCCATTTATATCCAATACGTATAACAGCATATCCTGAATTTGACGTATTAAATTACGACCGATGGAGTATATGCAGCCCGGCATGCAGTTTTGGCGATGAACTAAAGGTACGTGTGCACGAGTTTTTAAAGGCTCCGCTTATCCGAAAATATGGTGAAGATTGGTACCGGGAACTGGAAGATGCAGTTGCTGAAATGTAGTATCAAGCCAACAAAAATACAAAGATATCTTACTTGAAATTATAAGTATTAATTATCGCTGACCTTATCTCCTGAATACTGCTGTTTTAAACTTTGAACGCAATATCTTCTTAATACAATGTTATTTAAAAGAAAAAACAGCACAGCTAAAGCTAAATGCCATCTTTTACAATTTAATTGGATAATATTGCAATAATATTTAATTAAGAAGTAATGAAAATAGCTTTAATAACAGGAATCACCGGGCAGGATGGTGCCTACTTAGCCGAATTTTTATTAAAAAAAGGTTACGAGGTTCATGGTATTAAGCGCAGATCATCATTATTTAACACTGATAGGATAGATCATTTATACCATGATCCGCATGAACCTAATGTGAAGTTTAAGCTGCATTATGGTGATCTGACAGATTCTACCAATTTAATAAGACTGGTAAAGGAAATACAGCCAGACGAAATTTATAACCTGGCTGCTCAAAGCCATGTAAAAGTCAGCTTTGATACACCCGAATATACAGCCAATGCGGATGGAATAGGTACACTGCGAATATTGGAAGCTGTTAGATTATTAGGGTTGACAGAAAAAACGCGTATCTACCAGGCATCCACTTCAGAGCTTTATGGCCTGGTACAGGCCGTACCACAAAGTGAAACTACACCATTTTATCCACGCTCTCCTTATGCGGTAGCCAAATTATATGGATACTGGATCATTGTAAACTATCGCGAAGCTTATAACATGTATGCCTGCAATGGGATACTATTTAATCATGAGAGCCCCATAAGAGGCGAAACATTTGTAACACGGAAAATTACCCGTGCGGCTTCAAAGATAGCTTTAGGCTTACAGAATTGCTTATACGTGGGTAACCTATCGGCACAACGCGACTGGGGCCATGCTAAAGATTATATTGAGGCGATGTGGTTAATGCTACAGCAGGATATTCCGGAAGATTTTGTTATTGCCACAGGTGTTACTACTACTGTAAGAGAGTTTATAAAAATGGCATTCGCAGAACTGGGTATTGAAATAGAATTTAGCGGAAAAGATGAGCATGAACGGGGCGTGATCATTGATTATGACCAGCAAAAAATTACAGAACTTGGCCTGAATGCCGAGGCTTTAAAATTTGGGCAAACCATAGTAAAAGTTGATTCAAAATATTTCAGGCCAACAGAGGTTGATTTATTAGTTGGCGATGCTACAAAAGCAAAACAAAAATTAGGCTGGCAGCCCAAATATAATCTGCAAAGCCTGGTAAGCGATATGATGCAATCAGATTTACATTTAGTTAAAAAAGATGATTATTTAAAAAAGGGTGGTTTTAATACACTTAACTATTTTGAATAATTGACGAGTTATATATGAAGAAATTATTTAGTAGTGCTATATTATTATTATCCTTTGTAAGTATCGCCTGTGCCCAGTCTGAATATCAGTCTTACTCCTACCAGTTCTATCAAAAACTTGACCAGGGTATTTATTCAACAAAAACGCGTGAGCATTCTTCGTTAAAACCATTCCTTATACAGGATACGTTATTAAAAAAATATAGTGATTCCTTACTAAATTATGGTGTGGATAATAAACAACATAGCTGGGGGTACCGTAAACTATTTAATGAACATTTAGTTGAAATTAAAAATCCAAATAGTACGCTGTATGCCGATTTCCTGCCGGATTTTAATATTGGAAGAGATTTCTCAAACTCGAAAAATACTTATTTAACAACCTATGGCTTCCAGGCAGGTGGTACAGTTGGTACTCAATTTTATTTTAATGTTAGCGGATACGTAAACCAAGCGGTGTTTCCAAGCTTTTTACAAACCTATATTAACCAGGTTGGTGTAATACCAGGGCAGGCAATTGACCACAATACCGGCAATACTTATAATTGGTCATACCTAACAGCTACAGCATCTTATACGCCTGTAAAATATTTAAATATTAGTATTGGTCGGGATAAAACATTTATAGGCGATGGTTACCGCTCCATGCTTTTATCAGACTATGCCGCGCCCTATCCCTTTTTTAAGTTGACCGGCACTTTAGGTAATGTAAAATATATGGCCATGTGGGCACGCTTTGATGACCCTATGAATAGCAATATTAATAATTACACCTATAACCGAACCAAATGGGGCGTTTTTCATTACCTGGACTGGAATGTTAATAACCGGCTTTCATTAGGATTTTATGACTCTATTATATGGGCTTCAACAGATGATAAAGGTCTCCCGCGCGGGTTTGATTTAAGTTATATTAATCCGGTTATATTTTTAAGGCCGGTTGAGGCATCTAACGGTTCACCGGATAATTCATTAATGGGAATTACAGGTAAATATAAAATCACCGATGGTATTACCGCTTATGGCCAGTTTGCCTTAGATGAGTTTGAAGCGAAAAATTTCTTTTCAAGTAATGGGAGCTCAAGAAATAAATATAGCTGGCAAATTGGTTTCAGGGGAGCCAATATGTTTGGTGTAAAAAACCTTAACTATTTAGTTGAAAGTAATAATGCTAAACCATACACCTATTCAGAGCGCAGTGTATCGCAAAATTACACAGCGAGCAGCGAGCCCCTCGCTCATCCATGGGGCGCTAACTTCCGTGAAGCAGTAGGTTTATTAAATTATTCATATAAACGGTTTGATTTCTCGGGAGAGGTTGATTTTGGCCGTTATGGGTTAGATATGAATGGGCTGAATTACGGGAAAGATCTCTTCCAGAGCTATCTTCATCCCGCCGGGGCAGTAATTTACGATCCGACAGGGAATACGTCTGAATCTCTTGGTAATTATACCGGGCAGGGTTTAACTACCACCATGTACTATCTGGAAGGTAAGGTTGCTTATATACTTAACCCTAAATATAATTTGCGTATTGAACTTAGCGCATTGTACAGAGAAGAAAAAAGCTCACAGTTTAATTATAATGCCGGGATGATAACTATTGGCTTACGCAGCTCTTTCCGCCAAATATATAATGATATAGCCAGCTACAAAGCGCATTAATATTATCTGAACGAAGGAAGAAGGTTAAGTAAGGATAACAGAAGATTTTACTGTTATCCCGATCACTCCATCATGAGCTGAAAAATCAGGATGCAATAGTATGCGTATTCCTTTTAACAACCACATTACGCACCTGCGTGGCAATGCTTTTGGCATCATAGCCACATTCGGCCCATAGTTCATGTTGCTCACCATGTTCCACTACACGATCAGGTATGCCTAAGCGGGTAATTTCTGCATGATAATTATTATCGGCCATAAATTCAGTTATAGCGCTGCCCATGCCGCCTTGCAAACAGCCGTCTTCTACTGTAATTACTTTACTGAACTTTTTAAATACCTCATGCAACAATGCTTCATCCAAAGGTTTTACAAAGCGCATATCATAATGTGCAGGATAATAACCTTCAGTATTGAGTTCGGCAATGGCTTTAACAGCCTCGTTACCAATATGACCTATGGTAAGGATAGCTACATCTTCTCCATCGCAAATTTTACGGCCCTTGCCAACAGTTAATAATTTAAAAGGACGCTGCCAATCAACCATTACGCCATTGCCCCGTGGATAGCGGATAGTGAATGGCCCCATGTCATCCTGCTGTGCAGTAAACATCAAATTGCGCAATTCCTCTTCATTCATCGGCGCCGAAACTATCATATTGGGTATGCATCGCATATATGCCAGGTCATAAGCGCCGTGATGGGTTGGCCCGTCGGCACCGGCAATACCGGCACGATCCAGGCAAAATATCACGTTCAATTTTTGTATAGCTACATCATGTATTACCTGGTCATACGCCCGCTGCATAAAGCTGGAGTAAATATTGCAAAAAGGTATCAATCCCTGGGTAGCTAACCCGGCAGAAAATGTTACGGCGTGCTGCTCGGCAATACCCACATCAAAAGCACGGTTCGGCATGGCCTTCATCATCAGGTTAAGCGAACTGCCCGACGGCATGGCCGGAGTAATTCCCATAATTTTAGGGTTTTTTTCGGCCAGTTCAATAATGGTATGACCAAATACATCCTGGTATTTTGGTGGCTGCGGCTTATCGTATTTCGTCTTTTTAATCTCACCGGTTATCTTATCAAATAAACCCGGGGCATGCCATTTGGTCTGGTCTTTTTCGGCTAAGGCATAACCTTTACCCTTTACCGTAATGCAATGTAATATTTTAGGGCCCGGTATATCACGCAGATCCCGCAATACTTTCACCATGTGCTTTACATCATGCCCGTCAATAGGTCCGAAGTACCGGAATTTTAACGCCTCAAAAAAGTTGCTTCTTTTAAGTAATGTGCCTTTAATGCTTTTCTCTATTTTTTGAGCCAGTCTATAGGCATCTGGCCCTATGGCAGATAATTTAGCCAATACGCTTGCAATATCATCCCTGAAACGGTTATAAGGTTTTGATATGGCAATGTCTGTGAGGTATTCTTTTAAAGCGCCAACGTTAGGATCAATAGACATGTTATTGTCATTCAGGATCACTAACAGGTTGGTGTTTTCAATGCCCGCATGGTTAAGCGCTTCAAATGCTATTCCTGCCGTCATAGCGCCGTCGCCAATTACAGCTACGTGCTGTCTGTCGGTTTCACCCTTATATTGTGAGGCTACAGCCATGCCCAGGGCAACAGATATAGAAGTGGAAGAATGGCCAACGCCAAACGTATCGTATTCGCTTTCAGAACGCTTTGGAAAACCGCTGAGGCCATTATATACCCGATTAGTATGAAAAGCTTCACGACGGCCTGTCAATATTTTATGACCATATGCCTGGTGACCAACATCCCAAACCAACTGATCATAGGGTGTGTTCAATACGTATTGTAAAGCAACAGTTAGCTCAACAACACCTAAACTGGCGGCAAAGTGACCACCGTTTACGGATACAATGTCAATAATATACTGGCGAAGTTCCTGACACACTTGTTCAAGTTCATCTTCGCTTAAAAGTTTTAAATCAGATGGGTAGTTTATCTTTTGTAGTAAATCGCCTGCCTGTACCTGCATTGATGTCGTTCGGATAATAACTTACAAAGTAAGCAAGTTTATTTTAAATTTAGGACAATTACTGCTTATTATTGTTTGATGTTACAATTTTAATTTATTTAAAACCAATAAGCTGTATTTTTGGATTTACTATGGATGAAGAAAGTTTTGCAATAAAACTGCCGCAATTTGAAGGGCCGTTTGACCTGTTGCTGTTTTTTATTGAAAGAGATGAGCTGGACATACATGACATTCCAATTGCCCGCATTACCGACGATTTCTTAAACTATATTCATCAAATGGTGAGTTTAAATATTGAACTTGCCAGCGAATTTATTTTTGTAGCGGCCACACTGATGCGTATTAAGGCAAAGATGCTGCTGCCCCGGTACGAGGCTGAAAATGGCGAAAGCGAGATTGATCATAAAGAAGACCTGATACGAAAGCTAATTGAGTACAAAAAGTTCAAAGAGTTATGCGAGGAACTAAAGCCTTTTGAAGAGGAGCGTTTTAAGCAGGAAAAACGCGGCAATATAGCCTATGACCTTGAACAGGCCGAAAGGGTTGCATTACCAGGCGAAGAGCTAACGGAACTTAGCCTATATAAGCTGATGATGGTATATGACCGCGTAATAAAGCGTTATGCAAGCCGTGCGGAAGAAATTAAGCATACCGTAGTACAATATCCATATACTATTGAAAAGCAAAAAGAGGCGATAGATCAACTGTTAAAGATCAATAACATGCTGGATTTTAAAGCCATCGCCAAAAACTCCGAAAATAAGGTACACTTTGTATATAACTTTTTAGCGGTTTTAGAAATGCTGCAACAAGAGTTAATTGATATACAGATTGGTTTGGGCTATAATAATTTTTGGATATCGGCGAAGTGAGGATTCTCTAATAAAAGGCTTTACGTTCCCCCATCTCAAATCTATTTTTTAACTTAGGCCGTTTTTTAAAGCATCATGAAAAGAGATAAATTAATATTTAAGCTAATAGATGAAGAACAGCAGCGCCAGGAAGAAGGCCTGGAACTGATTGCTTCAGAAAATTTTGTAAGCAGACAGGTTATGGAAGCCGCAGGCTCTGTTGCTACCAACAAGTATGCCGAAGGATTGCCGGGTAAGCGTTACTATGGCGGATGCCAAATAGTTGATGAAATAGAAACTATAGCTATTGAAAGGGCCAAACAATTGTTTAACGCCGAGTGGGTAAATGTACAACCACACTCAGGCGCGCAGGCAAATGCGGCAGTTATGCTGGCCTGTTTGCAACCTGGCGACAAAATATTAGGATTTGATCTCTCTCATGGTGGCCATTTAACACATGGTTCCCCGGTGAATTTTTCGGGTAAATTATATGTACCCCATTTTTATGGCGTAAAAAAAGAAACAGGCCTGGTTGATTATGAGCAGCTTGAAAGAGTAGCGTTGGCCGAAAAACCTAAAATGATCATTTGCGGAGCTTCGGCTTACTCCCGCGATTGGGATTATGAATTTATCCGTAAGGTTGCTGATAAAATAGGCGCTTTGGTATTAGCTGATGTTTCACATCCGGCCGGGCTTATTGCAAGGGGACTATTAACCGATCCGCTGCCACATTGCCACATTGTTACTACCACAACTCATAAAACGTTACGTGGCCCACGCGGCGGAATGATATTATTAGGTAAGGATTTTGAAAACCCATGGGGTTTAAAAACACCCAAAGGCGAAATAAGAATGATGTCGGCCTTATTGGATATGGCTGTCTTCCCTGGCACACAAGGTGGCCCGTTAGAACATATTATTGCCGCTAAAGCAATTGCATTTGGTGAAGCGTTAACCGATGAGTATATGAAATATATATTGCAGGTAAAAAAGAACGGAGCAGCCATAGCTAAAGCATTTATTGATAGAGGTTATGAAATAGTTTCGGGTGGCACAGATAACCATTTAGTGCTTATTGACCTGCGCAATAAAAATATAACCGGCAAAGCTGCCGAAAATGCCCTGGTTACCGCAGATATTACGGTTAATAAAAACATGGTTCCGTATGATGATAAGTCGCCATTTGTTACTTCGGGTATCCGGGTTGGAACTGCTGCTGTAACTACACGCGGAATGAAAGAGAAAGAAATGGAACATATTGTTGAACTGATAGATGCAGTAATTAATGATCCTGAAAACGAACATTCTATTAAAAAAATCCGTAAAAA
>JAQBOY010000390.1 GCA_028287805.1 Mucilaginibacter sp. | reverse complement strand
AACTTGAAATAAGAATGAAGTTGACTCTTTGTTTTAGCTTATCTTGCAGATTAAGATGGGTTACAAGTAAAAAAGAAGGGCAAGCGACCGTAAAACGTACTTGCCCTTTGGCTCCTGAGGCTGGGTGAATTCGAACCATTTTATTTTTATTGAAAATTTGCAAAGAATAGGAAATTTGGATAAAGACGTTACAATATTGTAAATCAAATATTAATATCATTTCGAAACTTTTCGATGTTTGCTTTTGCTAAGTACGAAAATCGTGACAGCTTTATAATGGCACTTTTTAAAAGGATGAACTTTTGCAAACTGATATTATTCCGTTTCGTCGGAAAATTTGAGTAATTTCAAAAGATAAGCCGGATAACTTTCCTTATCCATCGTCCCATCGCCATGGGTAATGCTATCGCCAAAACATACTATACTTTTTGTTGGTAGTTTGTGGTCAGTAATATAATCATACACCGAAAGCGCCATAAAACGATAGCCGGTTGGTGTTGGATGAATACCATCAGTTTTATTTGTATTAGCCTCGTTCTGAATTAGTGATTCTTTATCCACCCCTACTTTGCCAATCGCGTCAAACCGGCGGCCCATATCTAAAAGATGAATTTTTTGTTTCGTTGCAATTTCCTTAATTGCGTCATTTACCTGGATACGACGTGTTGCAACACCTTCCGGCTGATAGAATTGAGCGGGGTGGCGGGTTAATAAATAAGGCTCATAAGGCGGTAATATTGTCATGAGCAATACATGGCTGCCTATAGCCTTAATTTGCTCAATTATCCGGGTAACATTTTGCCGGTATTGTTCAAGCGGTATATACTTTACGCTATTCATATCGTTTGTACCTATCATTAAAACGGTCAGTTTGGGACGATAGGCTAAGCAATCTTTATTTATCCTGGCTAACAGGTCGGCTGTGTTATTCCCTCCTACACCTGCATTAATAACAGAAAAGCCGTCACTCTCTTGTAGCGGGTTCGATGAAACATCTTTGTTTGAGGACAAAGCATATTTTGATAAAACTATCCCCGTAAAAGCTGCCAGTATATTTTTTACCAACTGTCGTCTTTCAATTTTCATAAGTCTAATTAAGTGATGTTATGGCTCAGGCACAAATAACACCGCATCAGCGATTACCGCCCCATCCGCCTTCTCATTAGATATCTCCACATAGGCTTTCTTGCCAGGCATAAAATTTGCCACCCCTAACGCTACCCATTCGCCGGATGTTTGTCCAATCACCTGCAGGTCTTTATTGTTAATTATCTTGTTTGTAGCTGTTTGCCCATTAAATATTTTGATACGTGTGGTTGAACTACTTTTTTGAAGCTTCGTGCTATAGATATAAACATGATACTTACCAGGATATCTGATCACAGGAATAAATTTAATTGCCGCGTTTGATTTCGCTGTATCTACTAAGTAAGAGGGGCCATACCCCCCGTTTATTTCTCTGGTCCACTCACCCGATTTAACAATTCTTTCCAGATCATCGTTATCAACCAATATTTCCGGCGCGCTATGGTCTGCCAGAGGATTATCCTTTAATTCGGCTTGTACTTGTTTTACATTCACTTGCTGTACAGCTATCTTTTTTTCTATTGCCTGGCAGGCTGCCACCGCTGCTGATTGTGCTAAAACCATAAAAACCGGTTCCATTCGGATGGACCCATAGGCCATGTGGCTCGCAGACAAACAAACCGGCACCAATAAATTTGCACACTCCGCGCTTTTAGGTATAATAGAACGGTAGGACACAGGATAAGGCTGGATGCCTTTTAACTGAACATCTCCTTCGTTTTTAACCATTCCGTTAACTACAATCCGCTCCGCGTTGTGCGAGTCCATGGCATAAGCAGCCATCGCTATTTTATCATCAACTACTTCTCTGCCCTGGCAATTCGCCTGTGTCATGATATAAGCGCCTAACATGCGCCTTGCTTCCCGTATATAAAGCTGTGGCGTCCAGTGGTTGTTTTCTATATATTCATCCTTAGGATAACCCCACTCCAGCATTTGTTTCCGTAAACTTTCAGGCATCCGGCTATCATGGCCGATAAAGTAAAGGAAGCCTTTGGTATAATCTTCATGCGCTTTAATAATATTTTCCCTTGTTTTATAATCACCATCCGGGTAAGCATAGTTCATCCCGATCATATCTGTTGAAAATGGTCCGTTGTTGTTGATATCTGTTTTATGATCAGGCATCAGGTCCATCTTTAAAAAGCCCCAAAGGTCTTTTGATGGCTTTGCAGCAAGGTAACGTAACAAAAGCTCATAACGAGTGGAATCGTAATTTGCAGGGCGGGTAATTGCAATACGGTTACCCGGATCATTGCTAAGGCATACCCTGAAATTATAGGCCTGTATTTTTTTATCACCCGAACCTATAGGCGTCAAATGATCAGGGCTGACACCCCAAAGCAACCCGCTTTCGGGCTTACCCGGAATTTTATAAGGATCAATCCCATCCGGAAACTGGTGTTTGTCCTTTAGCTGAACGCCGTTTACCGTTTCACTATAAACCGAATTGGCTTCGCGCCCTGTTGTATAGCTTACACCGGCTAAAGCCATTAAATCGCCCTCATAAGTGCAATCAATAAATTCTTTGGCCTTTACCGTACTTAGGTTGCCCGCACCTGCCGTATTTTCCAACTCAATAGCGTTGATATGCGCTCCGGTTTTACGCACATTTTTTAATCTTTTACCATAAAGAACTTTAAACCCTCCTCTTTTCACATAATCCATAAAAATGGCTTGTGCCACTTTAGGCTCAAAGGTCCATTGTTCAAACTTCCCGTAGTGCTGCCCTACACGCCGGTAAAAATCGTGCGCTAAACCCGTAACCACATACTTATTGCCAATATCAGTAAATCCCAAACCGCCGGACGAAAGGCCGCCTAACCGGTTACCCGGTTCAATCAACAACACCTTTTTATTCATTTTGGCTGCTGTATATGCTGCAATTACCCCTGCAGAGGTACCACCATAAACACATATATCAAACTCAGCCGTTTTGGGCTGAGTTTGAGCATATGCTGAACCAGATAAAAACAATAGGCCTATAACAATATATTTATACATATCCGTGATAATTAGTTTGTTAATGTATAGGTAAATGTTGTATAACTCCTGGCAGTACCCATGCCAACCTGTACATTATTACTGGCGCTTGCCATGGTTATAATAATGGTTTTATTGCCTGTTAGGGGTGTATTTATAACAGGTATCATAATGTCTGCGTACCACTTTCCTGCAGGTATGGTTATACTGGTTGGGTTAGGCGCGGTATAATTTGTACCGGCTACCGCCGTGCCAGACAAAGTATAATTTACGGTAACATCAAAAGCTTTTAAAGTATTTACATATACCCTTGCTACCGCGGGGCTAACAGAAACCTTACCAGTAGCAGAATTAGTAATAGTGGTTGATGCGGTACTTCCTGAACCTGTAACAAGATTTGATACAATATAAACAGCATCAACAACAGGAGCGTAAGTTTCATTTTTTTTGCATCCGGCAAAAAACAAAAGCGCGAGGATACCTAACGAAGACAATTTTATAATTTTAAATGCTCTCATAATTTCTAAATATTAATATCCGGGGTTTTGAACTAAGTTGGAGTTTAGGATTAACTCATTTGACGGTAATGGCCAACGTTGAAAGTTTACATTGGTAAAACCTGTTACAGTGGCATACCTACCCGTTCTTATCAAATCATAGTACCTTTTTCCTTCATAAGCAAGCTCAACAAACCGCTCGTTTTCAATGGCCAGCCGTACTTCTGCCTGTGTAACTGCTGTAGTATTAGCAATACCAGCCCTTGTTCTGATCTGGTTTAATAAGGTTATAGCAGCTGGGGTTTGCCCCAATTCATTTAACGCCTCGGCTTTAAACAAAATTATTTCTGCCAGCCGGTAAACTATGCGGTCATTATCCTGGTATAATATCGTTCCAACAAGGTCACCCGGATATTTGGCAATATAAAGTGTATTGGCATCCCGAAATGGCGCAGGCACGGTGCCCGTATTTTTGTAAGTAATGGAAGCGCGCCGGTCGGCACCTGGCAGCGCATTTAATAAGGCTGTTGTTGGCTGGTAACGCAGGTTACCTGCCGTAACAGTTCCCCCTAACGGTAAAAACAGGTCTGTTATATTATCGCTATTTCCATTTCCGGTCTCCAGGTAGGAGTAATTATACTGCACCTCAAAAATAGACTCCGAAGTATTCCTCGCGGTAAATATAGTTGAGTAATTAGCCCCGGGTACCAGGGTATAACCCGCAGGGCTGTTTATAACCGCACTTGCCGCATCGGCAGCCTGCTGGTATTTCTTTTCCCATAAATACAAATCGGCTAATGCGCTGTTAATAGCAGCCTTGGTGGTTTTTCCTTTATTCTCAACGGTTGTTGCAAATGGGGCATCGGGTACTAAGGGCTGGGCCTTCAGAAAATCACTTTCAATTTGTGCAAATAAGGTTGCCCTGTTACTAACCGTGGGAAAAAGATTTCCGCTTATACTTTCATAAGGCTGTAATATTAACGGCGCGTTTTCAAATGTGCGGGCCAGGTAAAAATAAAATAACCCTCTTAAAAAATAAGCTTCACCCATTATCCGCCCCTGGCGGCTGGCCAAAGAGGGATCTGTTATGTTAGGTACGTTTTTGATAACGCTGTTGCAGCGGTTTATACCTGAATATACGGCATCCCAGTTGGCATAACCATTGGTAGCCGAAACATTGCCGCTCACCACTTGCAGGTCATCGCCGGCTGACCGGCTGGTACTGGCCATCATATCTGTCCTCCCGTCTCCCCATATTTCATAATTTGCCGGGCTGCCCTGTAATGCATCATAACAAGCGTTGATAGCATTATCGGCATCTGATGCCGTTTTATAAAAATTTGCAGGTGTTATATAGCTGGCGGGTACCTGGTTGGTTACCTTAGTGCATGAAAACGCCGCGGTACAAATAATTATTGTTAATATTTTTTTACTGTGTTTCATTTCTTTCCAATTAAAATCCAAGGTTTAAACCAAATATGAATGCCCGGTATTGAGGGTAAGTACCCTGGTCAATACCAATGTTGGTTACATCCGCGTTAATGGCGCTTGCTTCAGGGTCATAGCCGGTATATTTGGTTATGGTAAACAGGTTTTGCGCGGTTACGTAAATTCTTAAAGTTTTTACGCTGATTATTGTTAACAATGATTTTGGCACCTGATAACCCAATGTTACTGTTTTCATACGCAGATATGAACCATCTTCAATCCAACGGTTAGAGAACCTGCGGTTGCCTGCAGGGTCTGAATAGTCTTGCCTTGGCACATTTGTTATATCACCTTCGTTCCTCCATCTGTTCAATAAAGTTAAGTCCCCCTCAAAACCGGTACCCGATTCGGCAGCATAACGTGTTCCGTTTACAATGTTGTTGCCATAGCTAAACGTCATGAGCGCCGTCAGATCAAAATTTTTGTATTTAAACGTATTGGAAAAACCGCCGGTGAATTTAGGTTGGGCATTACCGATGATAACACGGTCGTTATTATCAATGGTACCATTACCGTTAGTATCCTGGAATATCAGATCGCCGCCCTTAAATACATAGTTATTAGTACCTATGCTGGTATTGGTAATTTTATTTACGTTATCAGTTGAATACCGGTATACGCCGGATTCCTTCCAGCCATACATGCTGCCAATAGGGCTGCCTACCTGTATAATACTGCCTGATTGAAGTGAACCAGTAAGGCCCTGGCCGGGAGTGGTAATGATACTGGTAGCGCCATTATAAAGTTTGGTAACTAAATTGCGGTTAAAAGAAATATTGAAGTTACTGTTCCAGGTAAAATCCTTGCGCTGAAAATTTATGGTGCTTAAATTAAATTCAAGGCCTTTATTCTGCGTTGCGCCCACGTTTTCTAATATCTGCTGAAACCCGGTAGTGTGAGGTACGGGTACATTAAGCAGCAGGTTGGATGTGTTTTTAACATATACATCAACACCCAATGTAATTCTTGAATTGAAAAATGATACGTCCAGACCGGCATCATATTGTAAAGTAGTTTCCCAGGTTAAATTAGGGTTAGGTATGGTACCTAAATAAATGCCGCTTTGGCCTACATAGCTTGCACCGGTATTATATTGTCCCTGGGCGGTATAATCCCCAATGGTTTGGTTACCGGTACGGCCAATGCTTGTCCTTATCTTAAAATCATTCACAATGGCATTTTCCTTGTTCCAAAAAGGTTCATTTGACACGCGCCAGGCGGCTGAAACTGCGGGAAAGATTGCGTATCGTTCATCAGCGCCAAACCTTGATGATCCATCACGGCGAACAGAGCCCTCTAAATAGTATTTCTCATTGTAAGAATAAGTTAGCCTTCCAAAAGCAGAGGATAAGCCATAGGCTGAATAGATTGAACTTGCCCCTGTTGGCAACACGGCTGCATTTAATGTAGCTATGTTATTGGTTGCATATTGCTGGCCAGACGTAGATATATTAAATATACTCCTTTCCTGCTGGCTATAACCGGCTAAAGCTGTAAAATGGTGCTTGCCAATATCACGTTTATAATTCAGGGTTGTTTCTGCTATCCAGTTATCAACAGATGAAGTA
>JAQBOY010000339.1 GCA_028287805.1 Mucilaginibacter sp. | reverse complement strand
CCATTAGCGCAAATCTCAATTTCATAGGTTGAATTTAAAAATTCATTTAAAATAGCTTGCATGTACATATCATCCTCCACAACAAGGATTTTGATTTGACTGGAATTGGAAAAGCTCATTTAAAGGTATTATTGTTATTTTAACTTAAGGTTTGTTATATCGCTACAATAAATTGTCAGGATATTTTAAAATGGTAATAGCCAATTATTAAGCTTTTTACGTATTTTGTTAGTATAAGTTATCTAATTAGCTAAATTTATTGATTAGGTGAAGGTGTTGCGATATATAATAAATAGATGGGTATGATAGTGTAAATATAAATTCTTCTAATTAAATTTAAAGTATTACTGACTAATGTTTTTAAAGTCAAGGGAATTTATACAAATAATAACAAGCTTTTTAAATAAGGAAACTCAAAACTATTAATAAAACATTATTAACCCCCAGGTATAGTGAAAGAGTATGATGAAAATGATGCCAAAGAAAAAGGTATAGAAAGCAATCCGGATATTACAGATCAGGGTAAACTTTATGATACGTCGTTAATTGAATCAGTAAGCGATAGTCCGGAGTTTTTTAAAAAAATGATCGTATTATTTGTTGATACTGTATCAAATGATTTTGAATTACTTAAAGCGGAAGCGACTAAAAATAATTGGAAAGAAGTAGGTCAGATAGCGCATAAATTAAAGTCGACCATTAGTAGTTTTAAAGTTGATTCATTGGTACCATATACCAAAGAATTAGAAATAGGGAAAAATGATCCGTTAACAATTATTAAAAAACTTGAAGATGGCTTATTGAAGGTTTTAGGTCAGATAAAAACCGATTATAAACAGCTATTTTAAACAAGCTGTTTTGTGTTGATATTAAACAAACGTTTTAGCCGCTTAACTACGGCTTTCCATAAGCCGCCGTCTAATTGTATTCTTCTGTCTGTGGTCCAAACAATGGCTTTTGAATTGCTTACTCTATACATTTTGCCGAAGCCTTTTTGTGTTAATTTTAAAGCCAGGTACCCATCTTCATTGGTGCCGGGCGGGTGGTTAAACCCGTCAACCTGTAAGCCCTGCTCTCTTCTGAAACATGAATTGAAGCCATATACATTTACGGCCTCTGTTTTCTTGTATTTATTATAAAACCGGGTTAAATCTGCCAGCATTTCGTAAAAATAATAGGTAACACGCCCGGTTTTACCAATAGGTATAAAAGAAAATATACCATAGGAAATAGCTGCGTTTGTATTATTAACAAGCGGTTTAACCATCTCTTCTATCCAGTCTTTTGGATAAATAGTATCAGCATCGGCATTCAGAATATATTTTCCTTTTGCTATGGCAAGGCCGGCATTACGGGCATGGGTAATACCTTGTTTGGTTTCTAAAATACATTGCACGCCGCAAGCCTTTACCAAAGCTTCCGTATTATCTGTTGAGTTATTATTTACTACAATTATTTCAACCGATCTGTTGGTAAAATTATTGCAAAGTGAAGCAAGTGTTGGTACTATGTTTTCTTCTTCATTATAAGCGGGTATTACCACAGATATTTCAGGATGTCCTTTCACCAGGTTATGTTGATAGGCGTTTTTAATATCATGCAAAGCGGCAATATCATGGGTATTAATCTGTAGGTATTTTACAATATATTCAGGAATAAAAATTGGCTTCATGTATTGTTGTTATTTCATCTCACCTAACTTAATCAAAGCATAAAACAACCCGGTACAGTGCAGGGACTGCGCTATTTTATTCTCTGCAAGCAGTTGTTTTACTTCATCAATGGTATATTCTTCTACTATAATCTCTTCATAATCATCTAAGGATTGTTCCTGTACTTTTTTGCCGCCTTTAGCCAGGTAACAATAAGTTTGATTATTGGCAGTGGATGGGTTGGCATATACTACAGACAATAATTCTATATCGTTAAATTCATAGCCTGTTTCTTCTAACAACTCCCGGCGCATGGCGTACTCAGGTGTTTCATCTCCGTCAATTACGCCGCCGGGAATTTCTAACGAAACTATACCCGCTGCATGCCGGTACTGGCGAACCATCAATATCTTATTATCGTCGGTAACAGCAACCGCGTTTACCCAGTTAGGATATTCTAAAACAAAATATTCATCTACAGTGCGGCCATCAGGCATTGCGCATTTATCATACCGGAGTGTGGCCCAGGGGGCTTTATGTATATAGGTTGATGAAAGTGTTTTCCACTTTAAATTATCACTCATTAATTTTTAAGTCTTTTTTATTGATCATTAATTACCAGCTGCCGCCTGAACCGCCGCCGCCAAAGTCGCCGCCGCCGAATCCTCCAAAACCACCGCCGCCGCTATCTCCTCTATCGTTGCCACCACCCCAGCCACCGCCGCCACGATTGCCGCTGCCCAGCATAGAGCCGGCTAAAAACCACCAAAACGGACTTGCACCGCCACGACTGCCAATAATTTGGCCGCCGCCACCACGATTACGGAATATCAGTATCAGGATTACAATTACGATAACGATCACAATACCTATACCACCCCCGGTTTTTTCAGGACGGGCAGCTTTCTTATCTGCTTTATATTCACCTTTAACGTATTTAATAATATCATCGGTACCCGCGTCTAATCCGCCATAATAATCGCCCTGCCTGAAGCGGGGATTAATATCATTCACTCTTATCTGCTGGGTAATTACATCCGGCAATGCGCCTTCAGCGCCATAACCGGTTTGTATGGTCATTTTATGATCGTTAATAGCTACCAGAACTAATATGCCATTATTTTTTCCTTTTTGACCAATGCCCCATTTACGCCCCAACGCGGCACCATACTCGTTAATGTCATAATCTCCTATGGATTTAATGATCACCACCGCTATCTGTGTAGAAGTAGAATCATTAAAGGCAACCAATTTATTTTCCAGCTTTTGCTTCTCTTCTGCCGAAAGCGTATTGGTATAATCTGTAACCAGCGTATTTGATTTGGGGGGGAAATCCTGCGAGAAGGCTAAATATCCGCAAAGCAGAATACTAACCAGGAATAGCAATTTTTTGAACATGAGCTTAATTTTATTCGCCATCCATAAAGGTGACGTCATCAGACAATTCGTTTTTATCATCCAGTTGATGCGGGAAGTATTTTTGTAAATTTTCACCGGCAATAGCTATACCTGTAACTATTCCTTCAACCAGGTTGCCATACTTAAAGTGTTTCAGCATATCCTCTTTGGTGTCGTCCCAAAAATTTTCAGGAACAGCCTTATTAATGCCTGCATCACCAATTATAGCAAACTTACGGTCAACCGTGGCTACATAAATTAAAACACCGTTGCGCAGCTTGGTTTTATGCATATCCAGCTTGTGGAAATATTTCGCGGCACGGTCAAGCACATCTTCGGTACAGTTTTTTTCAATGCAAACACGAATCTCGCCGGATGTATACTTTTCAGCAGCCTCCACCGCCTTCCTGATGCGTTGCTGCTCCTCGTCATTAAATATGGCCATTGTTAGTAAATTAGAGATAGTTAATTAGAGATAGTGATTGGAGATTACGCTTTCTAACCTCCAATCACTAATCTCTAAATTAAAATTGTACTGTTGGAACTTTATTAGCCCCGGCTTCTGCCTGGAAATAGCCCTTCTCTGTAAAGCCAAACATTTTGGCAGTTAAATTAGCCGGAAATGAACGTATTTTACTGTTATATTCCTGCACGGCGCTGTTAAAATCCAGGCGGGCTACATTAATACGATTTTCGGTGCCTTCCAGCTGAGCTTGCAAAGCGGTGAAATTTTCATTAGCCCTTAAAGTTGGGTACCTCTCTGAAGCAACCATCAGCCTGCCTAACGCGGTGCTTAACTGGCCTTGTGCTTCCTGGTATTTTTGTATGGCTTCGGGTGTTAATTTAGTAGGATCAACCTGAATAGAAGTAGCTTTGGCGCGGGCGTTAGTTACATCAACCAGCGTGCTTTTTTCAAAGTTGGCCACACCTTTTACGGTATTTACCAGGTTAGGTATCAGATCTGCACGACGCTGATACTGGCTTTGTACTGCACCCCATTTAGCTTTAACGTTCTCGTCCATTTGCACCATGCTGTTATAACTGCAAGAGCTTAACGACATAGTAGCCACTACTAATAATATTGCTGTGAATAGCTTTTTCATTTTTATTTCTTTTTTTTAAAATTTAAACTTAGAGTACAAAACACATACCGTTGTTACAATTGGGTTAGTTAATGACAATATGTCAAATATAATAAAAAATCGGCCCCCTGAGTTGCCTCAGAAAGGGAGGCTCAATTACTTTAGTATAATGTAGTTCTTAAGAGGTCCGCGGATATATAGGCACTCTGGTTTCCTGCTGCAGTACGGCTAAAAGGACTTCTGCATACAAACACTATCTTCCATATCTGCATACACACCATAATTTTCAGTAATAATATATCCAAGGTGTTGGTAAAGGCGAATAGCCTCATGATGCCGGGTTCCGGTTTCTAATACTGCATTAGTGTACCCCATTTCTGTTGCCCATAATTCCAGCTCGTTTAATATAACAGATGCTATACCCTTTCCGCGGTGCAATGGAGTAACAAACATTCTTTTGATCTCAATCGTATCATCGCTGAACTTTTTAAAACAGCCACAGCCCACCGGCATATCATTTATATAGGCTACTACTACAGTTTCTATAAAGTCGAGCAGGTTGTAGCTGTCATACGCCAACTGTATGGTGCCATTTCTTTCGCTTAGGTCTTTATCTAATAAGACGATGAGAGATTTAAAGTGCAGGTCATCGCTATTTGTTCTTTTTAGTATAGCAGGGTTCATAATGACTGTAAGTACTTGGTTATTGCCGGTAATAATGCAACTTAAAGCTATTTTTTGGTAACCAGTACCCAGTCTACTACCATTTCGGCCTGCCCTGCTTTTATTTTATTTACCGAGCTTTGAGATAAGCCAAAGTAAGGAGTACTTACCTTGTTAACCCCGTTTGGATAACCACCGCCTAAGGCAAAGTTAAGGATGATATATTTAGGATTATCATAAGCCCAGCGGCCGTAATGCTCCACCATGGCACGGGTAACCGTATAGGTAACAGTGCCATCAACGCTAAAAGTCAGGCTATCAGGTGTCCATGTAACGGCGTAAACATGCCATTGTGTTACATCTGTTCCTTTTGGAAAAAAGTAGCGGTAGGCTAACGGTGTATTGCCAAAATAACCCGGGCCATGTAAAGCATGGCTAACCCACGAAGAATCTCCTACGGTTTCCATCATATCAATTTCGCCGCAATCTGGCCATTTACCTTCGCCCAGCGCCCAAAATGCAGGCCATAATCCGGCTCCGGCACTCATTTTTATACGGGCAGAAGCAGTTCCGTAAGTAAATTCAAATTTGGTATGGGTATTAATGCGGCCCGATAGGAAATCGTATTCTTTTTGCATATTGCTGGTATAGCCATGGTGGTAAATTGGTTTAATAACCAGCGACCCATTTACCTGTGATAGTACACTTGACGAATCCACATACGCCTGCTGCTCGTTGTTGACGGTTCTCCCGCTAACTTCCACGTTCCATTTGGAGCGGTCAAGGGCATTGCCATTAAAGCTTTCATAAAATAAGGTATCGGTTTTATGTTGTGCCAATACAGCAGATGACAGGCAAAGCAGGAGGAGAAATAAATAAGAAAATTTCATATTGTACAGATAAGAAATATTGTTGTAAATTGTTGTGTTATACTAAAAGGTGATTTATGCCTCATTGACAAAAAAACAACCTGAGCAACGGATAAAATTAAATAACTAAAATATAATTATGGTTACGAAGATCAAAGTTTTAGGTTTCATCATTACCCTCATACACTTATCAGCTATAGTACAGGCACAAAAGAAAGAGCAGGTAACGATGGTTAAATCCATAAAAGACAAAAGGATAGCTATTTTTATTGGGGGCAAGCCCTTTACCAGTTTCCGGTATCCTGATAGTCTGGAAAAACCGGTATTATTTCCGTTACGCACTGCTGATGGCCGAATGGTTACCCGTGGCTTTCCGCTTGAGCCAAGACCGGGGGAACCCACTGATCATCCGCATCATATTGGCCTTTGGTTCAACTTTGAAAATTTAAATGGCCTTGATTTCTGGAATAACTCCTACGCTATACCTCGAAGCAAAAAAAATCTTTACGGTTGGATACGTACTGATCGTATACTGCAGGCAACAGGTGGCACAACCGGGATATTAAGCTATCACGCTAACTGGATCAATCAGCAAAAACAAGTCATTTTGGAAGAAACTACCCGTTTTGAATTTAGCGGAAATGACCATCAGCGGATAATTGACCGCTTTACGACTTTAAAGGCCGATACTAACGCGGTTTTTAACGATGCCAAAGACGGGTTACTTGGACTTCGCTTAGCGCACGAATTACAGATACCTGCTACAGAGGACCAAAAGTTTACAGACAATAAAGGTAATTTAACCATAGTTAAAGCTGGTGCAGATCATACAGCCAACGGCAACTATATAACCAGCGCGGGCAAAACAGGTAATGATGCCTGGAGCACACGTGGGGTATGGTGCAAAGTTTTTGGTAAAATGGGTACCGACTCGGTAAGCGTAGTGATAATAGACCATCCAAAAAATCCTAACTATCCTACATTTTGGCATGCCCGTGGTTATGGGCTATTTGCTGCCAACCCGCTCGGCGAGAAAATTTTCACCAATGGTAAATCTCAAAAAAATTTAACCCTTAAAAAAGGAGAAGCAGTTACTTTTCGTTATCGCATCATCATTACTAACGGAAGCAAAACCATCAGTTCAGCTCAATTGAATGAGCTTGCTGAAGATTTTGCTAAAAATGATAAGTAGTATCTTAATCCTATGGAAAATTTAAAAACATCTGGCTACGCCCCTGTCAATGGCCTTAATATGTATTATGAGATATATGGCAGCGGCAACGTGCCTTTAGTGCTGATTCATGGCGGCGGCTCCACCATTGAAACTTCTTTTGGTCAACTACTGCCGCTGCTCTCCGGTTATGGAAAACGGATTGCTGTAGAGTTACAAGCGCATGGCCGTACAAGCGACCGGGATGCTCCTGAGTCTTTTGAGCAGGATGCAGATGACGTTGCGGCCCTGCTGAGCTATCTAAAAATAGACAAAGCGAATTTCTGGGGGTTTAGCAACGGCGGCACCACTACCTTGCAAATAGCGATCAGGCATCCCGAAATAGTTCATAAAATAGTAAGTCTTTCGGGCGCTTATCAAAGGGAAGGATTTATCCCGGGCTTTTTTGACGGTTTTCAAAATGCCACTTTAAGCCAAATGCCCGAAGCCCTAAAGGCTGCATTTCTAAAAGTAACTCCCGATGAACACCGTTTGCAGACCATGTTTGAAAAAGATGTAGCACGGATGGCTAACTTTAAAGACATAGCCGATAACGATATGCAGTCTATCAAGGCCCCTGCCCTGATCATGGTGAGCGACCAGGATGCGGTGACGGCTGAACATACCGTAAAAATGGCGCGTTTAATACCTGGGGGGCGCCTCGCCGTTTTGCCCGGTCCTCATGGCGCATGTATAGGCACAGCCGAATCCGCTGTAAAAGGCAGCAAGTTACCCGGAATTACCGCTACACTGGTGGAAGAGTTTTTAAAGGAATAGGTTAATGTGGATTTTTATTATAAAAAAGGCCCCCCTCACTGGTCGAAGTTTAGCATAGCGTAACTTCGTCCTAATATGTTTCAAGCATTCTGCTTGCATAAAAAAGCCACGCTTTTTAGGGGAGCAGGATCGAACTGCCGTAAACATAATTTCAAAATTCCCCAGCTTACAGGCTAAAGCACTTGCCAAAAGGCAATAAATCATTTAGTATATTCGAAATTGCTAAACTGGTGTTATGAGTAAAGAAACACTTACCGCATTTTTTTTTAATACCAACCTGGTTTCCATGTCTGCGGCCAAGGAGATCGTGGAGCATTTTAACTATAAGGCGATTAACAGGCATCAGTTCCAGCTCATCGAGGGAAGAGTCTGTGACGAGTATCTCTTTCTTGAAAAAGGTTATATGCGGGCGTTTGCTCATGATACCGAAAGGAATGATGTGACTACCGGATTCGCTTCACCTGGCCAAATCGTATTTGAAGTGGCTTCTTTTTTTAACCGTACACGGTCAAAGGAGAATATCCAGGCGCTTACAGATAGTGAAGGCTGGTACATTACCTATGAACAGCTTAACGAGCTTTTTCATGCTTTACCACAATTCAGGGAATTTGGCAGATCGGTGCTGGTCAAAGCGTTCTCTGAACTCAAGACCCGTATGTTGATTACGATCACTGAAACTGCGGAAGAGCGCTATGATCAACTTTTAAAAACAAATCCGGACATCTTTCAGCATGCGCCTTTAAAAAACATCGCTTCATACCTGGGCATTACAGACACATCACTTAGCCGGATACGGAAAGAGTTTGCCAGGAAATAGCGGGCAACTTTATTTCTTGTCATTTGGCAAG
>JAQBOY010000305.1 GCA_028287805.1 Mucilaginibacter sp. | reverse complement strand
ATATAATAGTATAATCACCGCTGGTGGCAGCATCTTCCTTATTAAGGATGATGGTTTTAACACCTGCATCAATGATCATATCAATATGGTCGTCTTCCAATACGGTTTCGCGCTCAAGGATGATCTCGTTACGATCAATAGATACCACTTCACCGGTATCTTCATCCACAAAATCTTCAACCCATTTTTTAAGTACCCTTGCAGCAAGCTTACGGCCAATAAATTTCTTAAGGCCAGATTTGCTTACCTTAACCTCGTCAGCCAGCTCAAATAATTCTAATATATCTTTATCAGAATCATAGCCAATTGCACGCAGCAACGTAGTAACCGGGAATTTCTTTTTACGGTCAATGTAAGCATACATCACGTTATTAACGTCTGTAGCAAACTCAATCCATGATCCTTTGAAAGGGATAACACGGGCCGAGTATAATTTAGTACCGTTAGTGTGGCGGCTTTGGCCAAAGAACACACCTGGTGAACGGTGTAACTGCGATACAATTACACGCTCGGCACCATTAATAACAAAAGTACCTTTAGGTGTCATATAAGGGATGGTACCCAAATAAACATCCTGTACTATTGTTTCAAAGTCTTCGTGCTCTGCATCATTACAGCTCAGGCGAAGCTTTGCTTTTAAAGGCACGCTATAAGTTAACCCGCGCTCAATACACTCGCGTATATCGTAACGTGGCGGATCAATAAAGTAATCAAGAAACTCTAAAACAAAGATGTTCCTTGAATCAGAGATCGGAAAATTTTCGGCAAATACTTTAAACAACCCTTCTTTGTAGCGGTTGTCTGACGTGGTTTCCAATTGAAAAAATTCCTGGAAAGATTGTAACTGTACATCCAGGAAATCGGGGTAATCAAGTACCTTTCTGCTGGTTGCAAAGTTTACTCTTTGGTTATTATTGTTTGCCAAGGTATTATAATTTTAGTTTATTAATAAACCTGTAATATGGTTGATAAAAGTTATTCCTGAACCTTAATCAACAATGGGGGTAATATAAACAGCAATAGACCCCGACCAAAAATGGTCGGAGTCTGATGCTTTTGTGTATGAGGTTAAATTATTTAACCTCAACTACTGCTCCGGCTTCTTCTAATTGTGATTTCAAAGATTGAGCTTCTTCTTTAGTTACGCCAGTTTTAACCTCTTTAGGTGCACCGTCAACTAAATCTTTTGCTTCTTTCAAACCAAGGCCAGTTAAGTCTTTTACTAATTTAACAACTGCTAATTTTGAGCCACCTGCTTCTTTCAGGATAACATCAAACGCAGTTTGCTCAGCAGCAGCTGCAGGAGCGTCATCGCCACCAGCAGGACCAGCAGCAACAGCAACAGCTGCAGCAGCAGGCTCAATGCCATACTCGTCTTTCAAGATCTGAGCTAATTCGTTTACTTCTTTTACTGTTAAGTTTACCAACTGTTCAGCAAACGCTTTTAAATCCGCCATTTTATTTTTTATTTTTACTTAATGCTTTTTGTTTAATATCGAACTTTAAGGTGTTCGTTAACCTCTTTCTTGTAATGTTTTTACAACACCTGCCAGTATATTTCCGCCTGATTGTAATGCAGAAATAACGTTTTTGGCTGGTGATTGCAGTAATCCAACTATCTCGCCAATCAGTTGTTCCTTTGATTTTAATTTGGTCAAAGTATCGATCTGATTATCGCCAATAAATATGGCTGAATCAATATAAGCTGCTTTTAAAATAGGTTTCTCACCTTGTTTCCTTAACTTCTTAATCAAAACCGCCGGAGCAGTTGCTGATTTAGAGAAAAGGATAGATGAAGATCCTTTTAATACATCATATATTGGGGTATAGTCACCGCCTGCAGCTTCCATCGCTTTTTTAATCAAGCTATTTTTTGCTACCTGCATCGTAATGTTGCTTTCGAAACATTGACGACGAATGTTGTTGATCTTGGCAACCGTTAAATTTGAAGTATCAGTGATATAAAAATTACCATACTCTTTCATTTGTTCAGTAAGGGCAAGAACAAGGTCGTGTTTTTCTTCTTTATTCATGATTAGATCCCCGCTACTGTTTTGGTTTCAATTTCAATTCCTGGTGACATAGTTGAAGAGATATGAATACTCTTAAAATATGTTCCTTTCGCTGATGATGGTTTTAATTTTGAAATGGTTTGCAATACTTCTAAAGCATTTTCATAAATTTTATCAGCAGGGAAAGATACTTTTCCTATTGAGGTGTGGATGATACCGGTTTTATCAACCTTGAAATCGATCTTACCACCTTTTACCTCAGTTACAGCTTTGCCAACCTCGGCAGTTACTGTTCCTGATTTAGGGTTAGGCATAAGGTTACGCGGACCGAGAATACGACCCAAACGACCTACTTTAGCCATAACACTTGGCATAGTGATGATAATATCAACATCAGTCCATCCACCTTCAATTTTGGCAATATAATCATCCAAACCTACATAATCTGCACCTGCGTCTTTTGCTTCCTGCTCTTTATCAGGCGTGCAAAGCACTAAAACACGTACAGTTTTGCCGGTTCCATGAGGCAATGTTGCAATACCACGTACCATTTGATTGGCTTTACGCGGGTCAACACCTAAACGAACATCTATATCAACAGATGAATCAAACTTTGTATTGGTAATATCTTTTACCAATGCTGACGCATCTTGTAAGGTATACGATTTGTTAGCCTCAATTTTGGAGAGTGCCACTTTTTGATTTTTTGTTAATCTAGCCACTGTCTTAAACTGATTTGTATAAATTAATTAATTTAAATTTCGGATTTCGGATTTTCAATTTCGGAATTAAAGCTTCCTTATTGTCATTCTTCACTTCGAAATTAGTTACTCCAGGGAGCCGTACCTGATACGGTGATTCCCATACTGCGGGCAGTACCTGCCACCATTTTCATGGCTGATTCTACTGTAAATGCATTTAAATCAGTCATTTTATCTTTGGCTATAGTTTCAACCTGTTCCCAGTTTACGCTGGAAACTTTTTTACGGTTAGGTTCAGCCGAACCACTCTTTAAACCGGTTGCTTCCAGTAATTGGATTGCAACAGGAGGAGTTTTAATGATAAAATCGAATGACTTGTCAACATAAACAGTAATAACCACAGGTAACACTTTACCAGGTTTATCCTGGGTACGTGCATTGAATTGTTTGCAAAATTCCATTATGTTCACTCCTTTTGCGCCCAATGCAGGGCCAATTGGAGGTGATGGATTTGCAGCACCGCCCTTCACTTGCAGTTTTACCATCGCACCGACTTCTTTTGCCATTTTGTTTATTTATTTAGTACTCAATGTTAATAAGTGGAAGCAAAGTAACATTTAAGATTTTTATTAGTATTGAGTAGCTGGTATCAAGTATTAAGACACTTGTATAGTTCACAACCCTTTTTTATTTTTTGGTACCATATATTTAGTTTTAGTAACAAATTC
>JAQBOY010000269.1 GCA_028287805.1 Mucilaginibacter sp. | reverse complement strand
TGCTGCCCTGTTTGTATAGCATATTGTTCGGCCGGCAACCCGAAAGAGTCATAACCCATTGGGTGCAGCACATTAAATCCTTTTAAACGTTTATATCTGGCAAAAATATCAGAAGCGATATAACCCAGCGGATGCCCCACATGCAGTCCGGCTCCAGACGGATACGGAAACATATCCATTACATAATATTTGGGTTTGGTGGATTTATCCTCAGCTTTAAACGTCTCGTTATCGGCCCAAAACTGCTGCCACTTTTGCTCTATATCTTTAAATTGATAATCCATTGTTATTTTAACTTGGCTGCGAAATTAAGAAAATCCCATTAGTTTAGTGGTTAATATTGGGATAGTTGCAGTGTTTAACTAAGATATATGCAGTTTTACTATGTGTATCACTTGGCTATATTAATGTAAAAAAACTTCAATTTATATAATGGTCACTATTCACTGTGTTTAATTTTCTATCTTTGTAAAAGTGAGATCGAAGAATAATAAGATATTGGTTTGCCTGTTTTTGATGGCTGTCTTTTCAATAAAGATGGTTATTTCGGTCGCACCATTATTTTTATCTCTTAATAACAAAACGGTAACTGCGGTAATTAAACAATTAGAACTTGATGGTAAATCTGAAAAAGATAATACCGAAAAGGATAGTACCGAAAAGGATAATGCCGAAAAAAGTCTTGTAAAAGACAAAAAGTTTTTTGATGAAAATATGGTATATAGCAATGCATATACCACAATACTAACACAAACTAACGTACTGCATAATCAGGAACATTCTCTTTATGTTCAGCTGCACCACCCGATAGTGCCCACCCCTCCTCCAAACGTATAAATGAACTCTATGCCACTTTTGTAGGCAAAATCATTTCATTTACTGTTTAATTTTTTTATTATTTATTTCATTTATATATGGAGCAACAAGGGTTTGCTATGGGTAGTCTTAACCTAAAAAAATATTTTTTAGCTAAAAATTTAAAGAAAGATCTGCCGGCAAGTATTGTAGTTTATTTAGTAGCCTTGCCACTATGTTTGGGTATTGCGCTGGCATCAGGAGCGCCGCTTTTCGCAGGTATTTTAACGGGCATAATTGGAGGTATTGTAGTAGGCACATTAAGCGGCTCGCAATTAAGTGTGGCAGGGCCTGCCGCAGGTTTAACTGTAATTGTTTTAAACGCCATTACTTCATTAGGCTCATATGAAGCTTTTTTATTGAGCCTGATAATTGCCGGTATATTTCAAATCGTTTTGGGATTAATAAAGGCCGGTACCATTGCCAACTATTTCCCATCGGCAGTTATTGAGGGTATGCTGGCTGCTATTGGTATTATACTGATATTAAAGCAGTTTCCTCACGCTGTTGGTTTCGACAAGGACTTTGTTGGTGATGAACGTTTTATACAGATTGATAAGGACAATACATTCTCGGGCGTTTTAGAAGCAATTTCAAAAATAAATTATGGTGCAATTGTAATCTGTGCTGTTTCATTACTGCTGATGATCTATTGGCCAAAATTTAAAAAGTTAGCAGCAATACCTGCGCCATTACTTGTAGTTGTTATGGGGATTGTTTTAAGCCTCTTATTTACAAATACCGGTTTTGCGCTGCGCGATAAACAATTTGTTCAAATTCCTGTGGTAAATGGTATCGGTGAGTTTTTCGGCTTGTTTAAAATGGCTGATTTTTCATCCATCGGCAATAAGCAAGTTTGGATAACTGCCTTTACAATTGCTATAGTAGCCAGTTTAGAAACGCTGCTTAGTCTGGAAGCGGTTGATAAAATTGACCCTATTAAACGCGTTTCTCCAACAAATCGCGAACTGCTTGCACAAGGCACGGGTAATATAATAAGTGGCTTATTAGGTGGTTTGCCTATGACTGCAGTAATTGTACGTTCATCAGCCAATGTAAATGCAGGCGCGCGTACAAAAACAAGCGCGGTTATCCACGGCTTACTGTTGCTTTTGTCATTACTTTTTATCCCAAAACTAATCAATATGATCCCGTTGTCATGCCTTGCAGCCATCCTGTTAATTACAGGCTATAAGCTGGCCCGGATAGCCTTATTTAAACACATGTGGCATAAAGGGCTTGATCAGTTTATTCCTTTTGTTATTACCATTATTGCGGTGATTTTAACCGACCTGTTGATAGGTGTGGGTATTGGAATGGTAGTAGGTGTGTTTTATATACTGCGTACTAACCTGCGTAACCCCTACTTCTACCACATTGAACAGAATGGCAATAAAAAGATTATTCGCATCAGGCTGGCCGAAGAAGTTTCTTTTTTAAACAAAGCCGCCATACAAGTAACCCTAACCAGCTTGCCTAAAGAATCACATGTAATAATTGATGGACATAACTCCAGGTTTATCGACCCTGATGTATTGGAGATCATCCATAATTATAAACATAATGCCTATACAAAAGGAATCATCGTTGAATTGGAAAACATAAAACCAATTTACGAAGTGCCTAAACTAAAAGAATTAATGTATAACGCTTAATCTTAAAAACATGGACCCTATTAAAAATCATAAAACCAATTCTATTCCGGCTCCAGAGCCCGAAAAGACTAAAATATCATTATCACAAAGTTATGCTTCGTTGCTGAATGGCAACAGCGAATGGGTTAAAACCCAGTTGACCAAGGACCCCGATTACTTTACCAAACTTTCAAAAGGACAAAGTCCGGAGGTTTTATGGATTGGCTGTTCAGATAGCCGCGTACCTGCAAATGAGGTAACCAATACAAATCCTGGTGAGGTGTTTGTACATCGTAACATTGCTAATGTATGTGTCCATACCGATATGAATATGCTAAGCGTACTTGACTATGCTGTAAATGTGCTTAAAGTAAAACACGTTATTGTAGCCGGCCATTATGGTTGCGGCGGAGTGGCTGCAGCATTAAGTAAAAAACAATTTGGTTTAATTGATAACTGGTTGCGTAACATTAAGGATGTATACCGCTTGCATAGTCATGAGCTTGACCGTATAACGGATGAAGAACAGCGTGTAAACCGCCTGGTAGAATTGAATGTAATGGAACAGGTATACAATGTTTGTAAATCAACTATTATACAAAATGCCTGGAAAGAGCGCTCCGACCTGCAAATACACGGTTGGGTAATTGATTTAAAAACCGGCTTGATTAAAGATCAGAAAGTAAGCAGCAGCGGCCCCCGTAACCTGGGCTATGTTTACGAACTTGATGATGTGGAAGCTGCTGCTCATTAACAAATTTTAAGACTTACGAAGCCGTAACTTCGTAAGTCTTAAAATTTATGTTTATGAAACCTTAATCACTATTTAAGGAAAGTTATGATTGTTGAATTAATACGTTAAAATATCAATGCAATTTTTGCTTAGATCGGTCAACCGACTGTTTAGTGAACTTAAGCCCTGCTTATCATCAAGCCTGGTGTACAACATCTTAATGATTTTAAGGGTATCATCGCTGGGATCGCATGCCTGTGCTTTTTCAAGCTGGGGCAATGCTTTAAGCATAGCGTTCCTGTAGGCTGTTATCCGTTTATCTTTTTCGGCCTTATTTGTTGTTGAGGCAGTTACTTTTTTATAAAGATCACTAACCGTTATTAAATATAAATAACCCAAAGCGCGATGCGCTACATAATAATCGGGCTGTGCTACCTCCACAATTTCATAATAATATATAGCCTTATTAGGTTGCTGACTATTTTCATACATTTTAGCTAAGCCATTAAAAAATGCTATACGCGTTTTTTGCGGCAGCTTATCCACATTGGGAATAATACCCTCACCAATAGTTAGCGCCTTTGTTGTATTGTGTTTTAACGTTGCCTCACTAAAATCAGCATATTGCTCATAAACTTTATCGGCAGTTTGGGCTTTAGCGAAACCAGAAATACAAATGATGAACAGGATAAGGAGTATTTTTTTAGGCATGCTATAAATATAAAAAAAATTAATTACCATAAACAAACTTGCAAAGTTTTAAAGGTTATTTTCTTAATTTTAGTAAACAAAAATTTAATAAAATGACCTTTAAAAATGCCATAAGCTGGTTCGAGATACCTGCAATTGATATTGAACGGGCCCAGAAATTTTACGAAACAATTTTTGACATCCAACTGATCCCACTGGAAACTCCGCAGATAAAAATGCGCATGTTCCCGGTTGAAGACCCTACGACAGGTATTGGCGGCGCGCTATGCGATAGTAACGGATTTCATAAACCATCCACAGACAGCGGACCATTGGTATATCTTAACGCCAACCCCGATGTACAATTGGTGTTAGATAAAATAACTGGCGCGGGCGGTATAATCCTTGTGCTCAAAACCCAAATATCGCCCGAACACGGCCACATGGCTGTGTTTTTAGATACCGAGGGAAACCGGGTGGCGTTGCATTCTTCCTAAGCGGTTAGGTGTTAAAGATTTGTGAAGTTTTAAGAACTTCGCAAATCTCCTCAGAGGTTTTCTTAATCTCATTTCTCAAATCTCATATCTAAAAACTATCTTTGCCCATGCAAGAAAAAATCCTCATTCTTGACTTTGGCTCGCAGTTTACGCAATTAATAGCGCGCCGTGTCAGGGAGCTCAATATTTACTGTGAGATCCACCCCTTCAATAAAATTCCTGAAATTGACAGCACTATAAAAGGTATCATCCTTTCCGGCAGTCCTTATTCTGTTAGGCAAGATGATGCGCCGCATTTTGAATTTGCCAAATTTCACCGTACCCTGCCTATATTGGGTGTTTGCTATGGCGCACAGCATATAGCGCATTTTAACGGCGGTGAGGTATTGCCATCCAGCACCCGCGAATATGGCCGGGCCAACCTTCAATATATTGACGACAAGAACCCATTGTTTAAACAAATACCGGGTAACTCGCAGGTTTGGATGTCACATGGAGATACCATTGCAAGCATCGGTCCTGATTTTGAAATTATTGCCAGTACAGATACGGTAAAAGTTGCGGCTTATCACATAACAGGTACGCAAACCTACGGAATACAGTTTCATCCGGAGGTAACTCATAGTATTGACGGCAAGCAACTACTGCAAAACTTTTTGGTTGATATTTGCGGCTGCTCCCAGGATTGGACGCCTGATTCCTTTGTAGAAACTACCATTGCCGCGTTAAAAGAAAAGTTGGGCGATGATAAAGTTGTGCTGGGCCTTTCTGGTGGTGTTGACTCATCTGTGGCAGCTGTATTGCTGCACCACGCTATTGGCAAAAACCTGCATTGTATATTTGTTGACAATGGCTTGCTGCGCAAGGATGAATACCAGTCGGTACTGGATTCATACCAGCACATGGGTTTAAATATAAAGGGTATTGATGCCCAGCAGCGTTTTTATGACGCGCTGGCAGGACTAACCGACCCCGAGAAAAAACGTAAAGCCATTGGCCGTGTATTTATTGAGGTATTTGATGATGCCGCGCATGAGGTACAGGATGTAAAATGGCTTGGTCAGGGTACTATTTACCCGGATGTGATCGAATCGGTATCTGTAAAAGGACCATCAGCCACTATAAAATCGCATCACAATGTTGGTGGTCTGCCTGACTTTATGAAATTAAAGGTAGTAGAGCCATTAAATACGCTTTTTAAAGATGAGGTTCGTAAGGTAGGCAAGGCTTTAGGTATTGATCCGAATATATTGGGCCGCCACCCTTTCCCCGGTCCCGGACTTGCTATCCGCATATTAGGTGAAGTTACGCCGCAAAAAGTTGCCATATTACAGGAAGCAGATGCAATTTATATCAACAATTTAAGGTCTGCCGGTGTTTATGATAAAGTATGGCAGGCCGGTTCAATATTTTTACCGGTACAGTCGGTAGGTGTTATGGGCGATGAACGCACGTATGAAAATGTAATTTGTCTGCGAGCGGTAGAGTCGTTAGATGGAATGACCGCTGACTGGTGTCATTTACCTTATGATCTGCTGGCTAAAATCTCCAACGAGATCATTAACAATGTAAAAGGCATTAACCGGGTAGTATATGATATCAGTTCGAAACCACCGGCCACTATTGAGTGGGAATAAGCGGTTATTATTTTTATTTATAGCGCTGGTAGCAGGGGCATGTTCACCAAAACTGCGGCCTGCACCTGCGCCTGTAAAACAACCTGAAAAACCTGCAACACAAGCCCAGGCTGCAGAACCTGTAAAGTCTCTGCCAAAAACAACGGTTATCTCGCTGTTGCTGCCTTTTGGTTTGGATAATTTAAATCCCGGTGCAAACTATACGGCGAACAGCCTTAAACAAGCCGATCTTGCCCTTGATTATTACCAGGGCTTTAAACTGGCTCTTGATTCGCTAACAGCGTTAGGTTATAATTATAAACTGCAGTTATATGATTCAAACGGCGAATTGTCACAGGCACAGAGCTTAGCGTATAACCCGCAGGTAAGAGCCAGCGATCTGATAGCAGGCCCGGTTTTCCCTGAAGAAATAAAAGCTTTTACTTCGGTATTAACCAGCCAGCGCAAACCTATACTTTCACCGCTATCCCCATCAGAGCCGGCAGCTTTTAAAAATCAGAATTTAATTACCGTTATTCCCCCGCTGGATTGCCATGCATCGGCAGCAGCCGAATACATTAATAATACCCTAAAGCCTAAAAAAATATTTATATTAAAGTCTGGTTACAGTGATGAGAACAAATATATTGTCCCATTTAAAAAAGCGATTGATAGTTTAAGCAAAAAACATGTTGATATCAATCAGTTTACTGTAGTACGGGGGCAGTTAACTTCTTTAGTACCGCAATTATCATTAACCGAACAAAATGTATTTGTAGTGCCATCAACCAATGAGGCTTTTTTAATGGTGACATTACGATCGTTAGATTCCTTGGCCAACCAATATCCTATCACCGTGTTCGGACATCCCAGCTGGGAAAAATTTTCTTTCCTTAAAGCGCAGCTATTACAGCACCTTAATACTCACATTACCTCTTCTGACAGGGTAAATTATAAAGCCCAGGCAACAGTTGATTTTTTAAACAACTATCGTAAAACGTATCATATTGAACCTACTGATTATGCCATAAAAGGTTTTGATGAGGGCTTATACTTTGGCCGCTTATTAGGCGCCAACGCCAATGAATTAAAGGATTTGAGCAAAAACGATTTTACCGGCTTGCATAATTCTTTCCATTTTATTCATAAACCCGGTTTGGGCTGGATAAATACCCATGTAAATATATACCAATACGTTAACTTTGAATTAAAACCGGTAGAATGAAGGCAATAAACCAGCTTAAAACGTTTCAGCGTATTTTAAATGAATATCCTGCTGAAACCCCTTTAGGCAAATTTTTACCCGGCTTCTATCGTCAAAATAAACAAATGGGCTCAACCGACAGGCGAATTGCCAGCAGGTTGGTTTATAACTATTTTCGTTTAGGCAAAGCACTGCCCAACTTACCTCCAGATGAACGCCTTTTTGTGGCTGAATTTTTATGTAATACCCAGCTTAACTCCTTTCTGCAATATTTTAAACCAGACTGGGCCGCTTGTGTAGACTTTTCTTTGGATAAAAAGATAAAGATCATTCAAACAGCTTATTCCGACTTTAATTTAAATGAAGTATTTCCATGGATAGCAGAAGCTTCGGTTGATATAAACAAAGCAGCCTTCCTGCAATCCTTCTTTACGCAGCCCGATCTGTTTATCCACGTACATAACGGGTATGATCATTTGGTAAAAGCCGAACTGAATAAAGCCAATATCCTTTTTAAAGACGAGGGCAATGGCTGTTTATGCCTGCCTAATGGTACGCGCTTAGAAAACATATTCCCTACCCAACATTGGTTTGAAGTGCAGGACTATTCCTCGCAGCAAACTGCCGATTACTTTAAACCGCAAAAATGGGACAACTGGTGGGATGCCTGTGCGGCATCGGGCGGTAAATCATTATTGCTGCACGAGGATGAACCGGATATTAAGCTGGTAGTCTCCGATATCCGCGAATCTATTTTAGCCAACCTGGATGAACGCTTTCAACAGGCCGGGTTACGCAAATACCAGAAAAAGCTGCTTGACCTTACCCAAAATGTAGATCAGACATTGCATGATTACGAATTTGACGGCATTATCCTGGATGCTCCATGCAGTGGTTCGGGCACCTGGGGCCGAACGCCCGAAATGATTGCTCAATTTGATCCTCAAAAAATTGAGTTCTTTCAGAAGTTGCAAAAAACGATAGCCGCCAATGTGGTAAAATTTCTTAAACCCGGTAAGCCACTTGTTTACATTACCTGCTCGGCCTTTAAAGC